>CAKQBG010000032.1 GCA_934216145.1 uncultured Anaeroplasma sp. | reverse complement strand
TTAACTCTTACAGCTCCAGCTTTCTCACCATTAAACAAAATAAAATAGAAATCCGAATTATCATCAACTATCTTCTTTGTTATTGTTTCAAGGCTTTCTTTCGCCGGACTTGTAGCATCATCCTGATATTTTTCATATAAGGGCATAAACGCTTCTATCTGCAGTTTATGCAGACATTCAGCATCTTCTCTCGTTATCAGTTTCAGTTCAATTAAATCATTCATTTTCTGCACCTCTTTCTTGTAAACATAAAAATCGCACCAAACATTCAATGTCCAGTGCGATAACTCCAATTTAATAAGATGCAATGTATGTAAAATCTTCTCTTATATTCTGGTTTTATGCACTAGACTAAAAGACCTACAAGCTATAACCTAATGCACTAACCTTGCATGTTTATAGCCGTGTACGTCCGTAATACATGTACATATAACGTCTTGAATATAAGTTCTGATTCATGTGTATGTTCTCCTTGTTTTTGTTTAATAATATACCAGTATTGGCAATTCATGTCAACAATCTATTTGCCATTCAGAACAATATCTATCATATCTTGCTTTCCATTAGTATATGCCCCCTACCATCTGCATACTTACTTTCAATATTCTTATCTATTTATGCATGAATGGCACATTTTTTATATTACTCTCCCCACAAATAGAGCCAAACTAGAGCCATTTGATAAAACAAATGCCGGAAGCCCGCATAAATACAGGCTTTCGGCATTTTAATCCGTTATTCAAACTCAATTGTTGCAGGTGGTTTAGAAGTACAATCAAGGAGTACTCTATTAACTCCACGAACCTCATTAACAATTCTTCTAGAAATTATATCTAAAACATCATATGGAATACGAGCCCAATCAGCTGTCATAAAATCTGATGTTTCTACAGCACGTAAGGCAATTGCATAATCATATGTTCTAAAATCACCCATAACTCCAACAGATTGCATATTAGTTAGGGCTGCAAAATATTGACCTAAATTACAAGATTTATCAACACCAGCCTTAGCAATTTCCTCTCTATAGATATAATCAGCCTCTTGAACAATCTTAACCTTTTCAGCTGTTACCTCTCCAATAATACGAATACCTAATCCTGGACCTGGGAATGGTTGACGATAAACTAAATAATCAGGAATACCTAATTCTAATCCAACCTTACGAACCTCATCTTTGAATAATAGTCTTAAAGGCTCTACAATTTCTTTGAAATTAACAACTGATGGAAGACCACCAACATTATGGTGAGATTTAATAACAGCAGATTTACCTAAGCCTGATTCAATAACATCTGGATAGATTGTTCCTTGAACTAGGAAATCAACTGCGCCAATTTTCTTAGCTTCCTCTTCAAATACTCTAATAAATTCCTCACCAATAATCTTACGCTTTCTTTCAGGGTCTGTTACTCCCTTAAGCTTAGCATAGAATCTTTCTTGAGCATTAACTCTAACAAAGTTTAGCTTATATGGACCATTAGGACCAAATACAGCCTCAACCTCATCACCCTCATTTTTACGTAATAAGCCATGATCAACAAAAACACATGTTAATTGTTCACCAACTGCCTTTGATAATAATACAGCAGCAACAGATGAATCAACACCACCAGATAGTGCACATAATACCTTACCATTACCAATCTTTTTACGTAGTGACTCTATAGTTGATTTAGCAAAATCAGCCATTTTCCAATCACCAACACAGCCACAAACATCATAAACAAAGGCAGAAAGCATCTTCATACCCTCTTCTGAATGCATAACCTCAGGGTGGAATTGAACTGCATATAGCTTACGACTAGCATTCTCCATAGCAGCTACAGGACATACAGATGTATGAGCTGTAATTTTAAAGCCCTCAGGAACTCTAGATACATAATCAGTATGACTCATCCATACAGTAGTTTCCTTCTTACAATCCTTAAATAATACTGAAGTATTATCAACATTAACTATAGTTTTACCATATTCAGATACAGGTGCATGTTCAACCATACCACCTAAAGTGTAAGACATTAATTGACATCCATAACAAATACCTAAAACAGGAATACCTAAATCAAAGATAGCCTTATCAATTTGAGGTGAATCACTACCAAATACAGAATTAGGTCCACCAGTAAAAATGATACCTCTAGCACCAAAGGCTTTTATCTTTTCAATTGGCATATTATAAGGATGAACCTCACAATATACATTACATTCTCTAACTCGACGAGCAATAAGCTGATTATATTGTCCACCAAAATCAAGAACTAATATTTTTTCGTTCTGCATAAGAACCTCCTTAAGTTTTACTTTAATCCAAGACGATTATAAATATAATCGACATTAACCATATAATAATCCAAAGTGAAGCAAGAGTCAATTTCTTCATTTGTAAGCATTGAAGAAACTACAGGATCTGCCTTTAATAAATCACTATAATGAGTCTTTGTCTCTAAAGCCTTCATCGCAATTGGCTGAACAGTATCATAAGCCTTTTCACGAACAAAGCCCTTTTCAATTAATTTATATAATACTCTTTGTGCAAAAATAACACCATGAGTTAAATTAATATCATCAATCATCTTATCAGGGAATACTGTTAAATTCTCTAAAATACCCTTAAAACGATTTAACATATAATCTAATAACTCAGTAGCATCAGGAAGAATAATTCTTTCTGTAGCAGAGTGAGAAATATCTCTTTCATGCCATAATGCGATATTTTGATAGAATGTATCCATATATCCACGCATTACTCTAGCACAACCACAAATATTCTCTGAAGAAATTGGATTTCTCTTATGAGGCATTGCTGATGATCCTTTTTGACCCTTGGCAAATGCTTCTTCAGTCTCCTTTACCTCTTGACGAGATAAATTACGAACCTCTAATGCCATTTTTTCAAGCTCAGAAGCAACTAATGCTAAACAAGCCATATAGTGAGCATGACGATCTCTTTGTAAAACCTGAGTGGAAATTTTAGCGTAATTAATACCTAAATCATTACAAACAAATTCTTCAATTTGAGGAGGAATATTAGCGAAATTACCAACAGCTCCTGAAAGCTTACCAGTTTCAACCTCATTACAAGCATAATTAAAACGCTCTAGACATCTAACCATATCCTCATACCATAAAGCCCACTTTAGACCAAAGGATGTAATATCAGCATGCATACCATGTGTTCTACCAATACATGGTGTATATTTAAATTCTAATGCTCTTTTCTTTAATACTGCCATTAAAACTTCAATATCCTTACGAAGAATATTATTAGCTTGTTTTAAAAGATATCCATTTGCAGTATCAACAACATCTGTTGATGTTAAGCCATAATGAATCCATTTCTTTTCATCACCAAGTGATTCACCAACACAACGTGTAAACGCAACAACATCATGCTTTGTAACCTCTTCGATTTCTTTAATTCTACTTACAGTAAATGTAGCTTTATCAAGCTTAGGTAAATCCTCCTTAGGTACAACACCAAGACTAGCCCAAGCCTTCGCATTAGAAATTTCAACCTTTAAATAAGCATTAAATTTGCTTTCCTCAGTCCAAATATCACGCATTACTTTTCTACTATAGCGTTCAATCATTTTTCTTCCTCCATATGCTTTAAATAACATTCTAGTGTATTTTCTAATAAACAAGATATAGTCATAGGACCAATACCTCCTGGAACCTTTGTAATAAATGATGCCTTATCCTTGACATTTTCAAAATCAACATCACCACAAAGCTTACCAGTTTCAGGATTTCTATTAACCCCAACATCAATAACAACAGCACCATCCTTAACCATATCAGCTTTAACAAATAAAGGCTTACCGACTGCCGCAATTAAAATATCAGCCTTCTTAGTAATTTCCTTTAAATTCTTAGTTCTACTATGAGCAATAGTAACTGTTGCGTTTTTATCTAATAATAGCTTACTTACAGGTAAACCAACAATATTACTTCTACCTATAACGCAAGCCTCTTTTCCTTCAATATCAATAGAGGCGCTTTCTAATACCTCAATTATTCCTTTTGGTGTACATGGTAAAATTCCAGGCTCCTTTAAATAAAGACTTGCAACATTTTTAGGATGAAAACCATCTACATCCTTATTAGGATCAATCGCATTAATGACATTACTAGAATGAATATGCTTAGGTAAAGGTAATTGAACTAATATTCCATCAACAGTATTATCATTATTAAGACTGATAATTTTATTAATTAATTCTTCTTCACTTATACTTGTAGGATAAACAATAGTTGAATTCTTTATACCTATTTCTCCACAAGCTTTTTCCTTACCCTTAACATAAGAGATGCTTCCAGCATCATCACCAATTAAAATAACAGCTAAATGAGGTAATCTTCCATATTTCTCACAATATTCAGCTACCTTAAGCTTCATTGATTCTTTTTTATATTTTGCAATATCCTTACCGCTTATAACTTTTCCCACGCAAATTTCACCTATTTCCTATATGCTTTAGCACCAATATCAGTTCTATGGAATAAATTATCACATTCAATTTGATTAACAATAGAAATAGCCTTCTTATTTGCCTCCTCAAGAGTATCTCCCTTTCCGACAACAAATAATACTCTACCACCATTTGTAACTAAATTACCATTATCATCAATCTTAGTTCCCATATGGTAAATATGCTCATCATTTGCGTTATTTATTACATAGCCCTTTTGATAGCTTCCAGGATATCCCTTAGAAGCAAGTACTATGCCTATAGTATAACACTTTTCCCAAGAAAGTACAGGCTTATTTCCTTCAATAATTGCCATGAATGCATCATAAATGTCACTAGTTAATCTAGGTAAAACAACCTCAGTTTCAGGATCTCCAAAGCGACAATTAAATTCAATAACCTTTATTCCTGACTTAGTTTTCATTAGTCCACCATATAAAACTCCCTTAAATGGTACACCCTCTTTTACCATAGCCTCACTAACAGGAATCATTATTTTATTTAATGCATATTCATAATCCTCTTTAGTAATAAAAGGAAGAGGAGAATAAGCACCCATACCACCTGTATTAGGACCCATATCATTATCATAAGCTCTCTTATGATCCTGAGCCATCTCTAAAGGATAAACATTCTTTCCATCTACAAAGCACATAAATGAAAATTCAGGTCCTTCTAAACATTCCTCTATAACAACCTTACCATGACCAAATTTATCATCAAGTAGCATATCCTTAAGAGCATTATCAGCTTCCTCTAAATTATTAGCAATAACAACACCCTTACCTGCAGCAAGTCCATCATACTTAATAACAGTTGGGAATGGAGAAATCTTAACATTTTCTAAAGCTTCCTTATAATCACTAAATACCTCATATCTAGCAGTAGGAATATCATACTTAAGCATTAAATCCTTTGCGAATTTCTTAGAAGATTCAATCATAGCAGCTGCCTTTGTAGGACCAAAGGCCTTAATACCAGCCTCAGTTAATCTATCAATAATTCCTAAAGCCAAGGAAGCCTCAGGACCAACAACCACTAAATCAATTGCTTCTGCCTTTGCAAATTCTACAATACTATCTACATCAGTATCCTTAATATTAACACACATTGCAAGCTTAGCAATACCAGCGTTACCTGGTAATGCATATATCTCATCAACCTTAGATGATTTTGATAGAGCATGAACAATCGCATGCTCTCTTCCTCCACCACCAACTACTAAAACCTTAGCCATAATAATTATCTCCTTTAATTAGTGCTTAAAATGACGCATTCCTGTAAATGTCATAGGAATATGCTTTTCATTTGCTAAATCAATTGAATCCTGATCATGCTTAGAACCACCAGGTTGTACAACACTTACAACACCATTATTAGATGCATACTCTAATGTATCAGCAAATGGAAAGAAAGCATCAGATGCTAAAGTCATTCCTTCAGTAACACCTCTACTATGAGCCTCTTCAATTGCAATTTTAGCAGCACCAACACGATTCATTTGTCCAGCACCAACACCACATGTTACACCATTCTTAACAACAACAATAGCGTTTGATTTAACATGCTTAACAATTTTCCAACCAAAATTCATATCAGCTAATTGTTCCATTGTTGGCTTATCATTTGTAACAGCCATTTCCTCTGTTACATTCTTAATTTCTGTATCTTGATCCTGAACTAAAAGTCCACCATTAACAGAAACATATTGCTTATGCTTACCATAATCACCAAGCTTATATTGGATGATTCTTAAATCAGGACGCTTACTAAAAGCCTTTAATGCTTCTTCAGTAAAGCCTGGGGCTAAAATTAATTCAAGGAAAATAGACTTACCCTTAACACCATGATCAAACTTAATTAAATTTGCAGCTTCGCCATCAATAATTTGGTTAGTAGCTACAATTCCACCAAAGATTGATACAGGGTCAGACTCATAAGCCTTTAGCCATGCTTCCTTTAAATCCTTACCAACTGCAGCTCCGCATGGATTCATATGCTTTAAGCCTAAAGCAAATGGCTCATCACCAAATTCACGAACAATGTTTAATGCTGCATTCGCATCCTGAATATTATTATATGAAAGCTCCTTACCCTGTAATTGAACACTACTTGCAAGTGAATAAGGAACCTCCTCATTAAATTTATAAAATTTAGCACTTTGATGAGGATTTTCACCATATCTAAGCTCTTGCTTTAAATCTGCCTCTAAGAATAATTTCTCCTCTAATCCTGCTTTATTTCTCATATATTCAGCAATCATAGTATCATATTCAGCAGTTAAAGTATAAACCTTAGCAGCTAGCTTTAATCTTGTTTCATATGTTGTATCACCATTAGCCTTTATCTCAGCTAGAACGCTATCATAATCATTAATATCAGAAACAACAGTAACATATTTATGATTCTTTGCAGCACTTCTTAGCATAGAAGGTCCACCAATATCAATATTTTCAATTGCTTCACTAAAGCTACAGCCCTTTTCAATAGTTTTCTTGAAGGCATAAAGATTAACACAAACTAAATCAATATAATCAATATGATTTTCCTTTAGTTCATTTTGATGCTTCTCACTATCTCTTACAGCTAGTAATCCACCATGAACATTAGGATGAAGAGTCTTAACTCTACCATCTAAAATCTCAGGAAATCCAGTAACCTCACTAATTCCAATTGTTTTAACACCATTAGAATCTAATACCTTTTTTGTTCCACCTGTAGAAATAATCTCATAACCACATTCAATAAGACCCTTGCAAAATTCTACAACACCAGTTTTATCTGTAACACTGACTAAAGCTCTTTTCATTTTTTACTTCTCCTCACACAATTTTTTTACTACCTCAGGGTATAAAACATGTTCAATATCATGAATATGTGCTTCTACCTCATCAACAGTCTCACCCTCAACATAATCAAAGCTTCTTTGAGCTATAATTTTACCACTATCCATCCCACTATCAACATAATGAACAGTTACTCCAAATACCTTTACACCATAATTATAGGCATCTAAAATACCATGAGCGCCTTTAAATGATGGTAATAAAGCTGGGTGAATATTTATAATTTTACCTTCATAGCTATCAAGTAAAACCTTACCACAAATTCTCATATATCCAGCTAAACAAATTAAATCAACATTTAATTCATTTAATCTATCAACAATCATACTCTCATATGCTTCCTTAGATTCATAATCCTTTGGCTTAAAAACTAAAGTTTCAACATTATGATTCTTAGCACGAGTAATAACATAGGCATCCTTTTTATCACATACCATTAATACTACCTTAGCATTAATATTACCATTTTCACAGTTTTCAATTAATGCCTCAAAGTTAGTACCACTACCACTGGCAAAAATAGCTATTCTTTTCATTATTTATGAATCTCTACTTTTCCAGAATCTGTAATGCTTCCAATAATATAAGCCTTATCATTGTATTTAGCTAAAATTTCAATAGCCTTTTTAGCATCCTCTTCATTATTTAATGCTAAAACCATACCAATACCCATATTATAAATATTAAACATTTCTCTGTGATTTACCTTACCATATTTCTCTAGGAATTTAAAGATAGGTAAAATAGGCCAAGAACCCTCAACAATATCTAAACCCATACCATCACGT
Source organism: uncultured Anaeroplasma sp. (assembly GCA_934216145.1). GTDB lineage: Bacteria > Bacillota_I > Bacilli_A > Acholeplasmatales > Anaeroplasmataceae > Anaeroplasma. Next base: position 14,537 of record CAKQBG010000032.1, on the reverse strand, counting down.
AAAATTCTAGGAATATTCTCATCAAATCCTCCACCTGTAATATGGGCAACACCATGAACATCTATATTATGAATTACATCTAATACTTGCTTACAATAAATACGAGTAGGAGTTAATAAAACCTCACCAACTACTCCATTAAGCTCCTCACTATATGAGTGTAAATCAATATTATTATCACTAATAATCTTACGTACTAAGCTAAAGCCATTTGAATGAACACCACTTGAAGCTATACCAACTAATACATCTCCAACCTTAACCTTTGTACCATCAATAAGCTTAGACTTTTCAACAACACCAGTAGTATAACCTGCGATATCATATTCACCATTAGTATACATACCAGGCATTTCTGCTGTTTCTCCACCAATTAAAGCACAACCTGCCTGAATACAACCATCAGCTACACCCTTAACAATTTGTTCAAGCTTAACAGGCTCAGCATGACCTGTTGCTACATAATCTAAGAAAAATAAAGGTTCAGCTCCTTGTGCTAATACATCATTAACACACATTGCAACTGCATCAATACCAATAGTATCATGCTTATCCATCTCAAATGCTAATTTAAGTTTTGTACCAACACCATCAGTACCAGATACTAGCATTGGCTCCTTATAATTTAAAATTGATAAATCAAACATTCCACCGAATGAACCAATGTTAGATACACATCCAACACGATTTGTAGAAGCTACATGCTTCTTATATCTTCTTACTGCTTCGTAACCTGCTTCTAAATCTACTCCTGAAGCTCCATATGCTTTAGATCCCATTTTTTATTTTCCTCCTAGAATTTTCCGTCTTTATTTGCATCTTTAATTGATTGATAAAGTGCAGTTGGATAATCACCTGTAAAGCAAGCTAAGCATAAATCATTTCTTTTAGCTGCTTGATATAAGGCATCCTTACTTAAGAAATATAATGATTCAGAACCAATATATTCTCTAACCTCTTCAACATTTTTATGAGCAGAAATTAACTCATCATATGTAGAAATGTCTACACCATAAAAGCATGGATTGGTAATTTGAGGTGATGCAATTCTAACATGAACCTCTAACGCACCAACTTCCTTTAATAAGGCAACAATTCTCTTACATGTAGTACCACGTACTAATGAATCATCAATTAAAACAATTCTTTTACCCTTTACAATAGATGAAACAGCTGATAGCTTCATTCTAACGCCCTTTTCTCTCATACTTTGAGATGGCTGAATAAAGGTTCTACCAACATATTTATTCTTAATTAAACCCATTTCATATGGAATACCAGATTCCTCAGAATAACCAATTGCGGCACTTAATGATGAATCAGGAACACCAATAACAATATCAGCCTCTACTGGCTTTTCATGATATAATAATCTACCACTTTCCTTACGGAAGGCATGAACATTTCTTCCCTCAACATCACTATCAGGACGAGAGAAATAAATATATTCCATTGCACACATATGGTATTTCTTAAACTTTGAATAATCTCTACTAATAATACCATCTGGTCCAATTTCAACAACCTCTCCAGGTAATACATCTCTAACAAATTGAGCATTAATTACCTCAAATGCACAGGTTTCACTTGAAACTACATATCCACCATTATTCATTTTACCAATAGATAATGGTCTTAAGCCATATTTATCACGGCAAGCAAAAATTCTATCATCTAGCATGATTAAGAACGCAAAAGCTCCCTCAATCATCTGTAATGCTTCCATTACATTATAAACAAATTTTGATTTATCAATATCCTTACGAATTAAGTGAGCTAATACCTCACTATCAGAGGTTGACTGGAAAATACTTCCTCTTTCCTCTAGATATCTTTTTAATTCATTAGAATTAACTAAATTTCCATTATGTGCCAATGCAAAATTACCAGTATGATGATTAAAAAGGAAAGGTTGAACATTTTCAATTCCTCCACCACCAGCAGTTGAATAACGAACATGACCTATTGAAATATCTCCAGCTAATGTGTTTAAATTAGAATCATTAAAAACCTCAGTAACTAATCCTAAGCCCTTTATTCTCTTAAGATTACCATTATTAGATACTACAATTCCACAGCCCTCTTGTCCTCTATGCTGTAAAGAATGAAGTCCAAAATAAGTTAATTCGGCTGCATTATCAACACCATAAACTCCAAAGACACCACATTCCTCATGTAGTCCTTTATCTAAACTTTCATCAAAAATCATAATAATCTTCCTTTTACTTTATAGTTTGTAAACGTCTGTAGATCTCTTCATATGCAGCAATAACATCACCAAGATCACGTCTAAATCTATCCTTATCAAGCTTTTTATTAGTATCGACATCCCATAATCTTGCAGTATCAGGAGAAATCTCATCCGCAAGAACTATTTGTCCATCACTTGTCTTACCAAATTCAATCTTAAAGTCAACAAGAATAACACCAGCCTCTAAGAAAATACTTTGAAGCTCCTTATTAATTTTATCAGTTAATTCATAAATAACCTTTAATTCATCATATGTTGCAGCACCTAACGCTACAGCATGATGATCATTAATTAATGGGTCTCCTAAAGAATCGCTCTTATAACAAATCTCATAAATAGTATTATTTGATTTAGTACCTTCAGGAATCCCTAATCTCTTTGACATTGAACCTGCAATAATATTACGAACAACTACCTCTAAAGGGAAAATAGTTACCTTTTTACATACTTGATCACGATCATTTAAAGTTTCAATATAATGAGTAGGAATACCCTTTTCCATAAGCTTTTTATAAATAATAGAGGAAATCTTATTATTAAGAATACCTTTATTCTTTATTTGAGCCTTTTTTATACCATTGTAAGCTGTTGTATCATCCTTATAATGAATTACTACAATATTAGGATCGTCAGTACTATACAACTGCTTAGCTTTTCCTTCATAAATTTTATTTTTAATTTCCATTTTTAAATCTCTACTTTTTAAAATATTCTACTGCATTCTTGAAGATGTTTTGATTCTTTTCACCATAAATATTCTTAAAATTATTCTCTTCATATCTTTCAGAATGTCCCATCTTACCTAAAATCAAGCCATCCTTAGAAATAATACCCTCAATAGCATAGCTTGAACCATTTGGATTATATGGAGCCTCTACAGTTGGATTTCCATCAGGATCACAATATAAGAAAGCAATTTGTCCATTATCTCTTAATTCATGTGCCATTTCCTTTGAAACAACAAACTTACCCTCACCATGGCTTACTGCTATACTATGTAATTCACCAGTCTCAAATGAAGCTAACCAAGGAGATGCATTTGTCATAACCTTTGTAGTAACAATTTGAGATATATGACGATTAATATCATTTCTAAATAATGTAGGAGATGATTCATTCACCATACCTAATCTACCATATGGTAACAATCCTGATTTAACTAAAGCCTGGAAGCCATTACAAATACCAAGTATTAAGCCCTTACGATCTATTAATCGATGAATAGCATTTTTAACACTTTCTTGATTTAAGACATTGGCAATAAATTTACCGCTTCCATCTGGCTCATCACCAGCACTAAATCCACCTGATAATACTAAAATATCACATTCATCAATATTCTTAGCCATTTCTTCAATTGAAGAGAAAATATCCTCACTTGTCAAATTTCTAAATACTGTAGAACGAATAGTAGCACCATTTCTTCTAAATTGCTTTTCAGTATCATAATCACAGTTTGTACCTGGGAATACTGGGAAGTAAGCAATAACCTCATCCTTATTCTTTAATAGGCTAACACTCTTCTTATAAGGCTTAATATCCATTAGCTTACAAGTGTTATTACCCTTATCCTTATAAATTTCAGTATAACGCTTAGTATTTGCTTCATATAATTCATCTAAACTAAATTCTAAATAATTAACCTTAGCAGAATTAGAAGCAATAGTCATACCTAAATAAATTGCATTTTCATAATCTAAATCACTATCAGTTTCAACTAAAATTGAACCATAATTATAAGCATCTAATAAATTCTCATCATATTCAATATCAAAGGCAATCTTATTACCAAATGACATCTTAGCTAATGCCTCAATTACACCACCAAAGCCTAAAGCGTAAGCACTAATAATTTCCTTTGATTCAATATGAGAAGATACATAATCAAAATTCTTCTTTAGCTCACTAATATTTGGAGTATAATTCTTATTTTCATGATGCTTAATTAAATAAAGCTTAGAACCAGCCTTCTTAAAATCAGTTGAAATAACGTTATTAGCATCAACAGTAGTAATACCAAATGCCATTAGCATTGGAGGTACAGAAATATCTTGGAAGGTACCACTCATTGAATCTTTACCACCAATTGATGGTAATCCTAATTCAACCTGCATTTTTAAAGCACCAAGTAAACAAGCTAAAGGCTTACCCCAAGACTTTTCATTATGCATACGCTCAAAATATTCTTGATAACTAAATCTCATCTTATCATATCTACCACCAGCAGCAACAACTTTACTACAAGCTTCTATAATAGCATATTCAGCACCATGGAATGGACTCCATGATGTAATAAATGGATTATATCCATAAGCCATAATACTTGCCGTATTAGTAAAGCCATTTAATACTGGAAGCTTTTGAACTGAAACCTGAGTTTCACTTCTTTGATATTTACCACCAAATGGCATTAAAACAGTAGATAAGCCAATTGTAGAGTCAAACATTTCAATTAAACCTTTTTGACTTAAAACATTATTATCATTTAATGTAGAAATAACTCTTTCATGTAATTCTCTATAAGGCTTAACAAATGGATTCTTATCTTCAACAGTAGTAATTTCAGCCTTAGCGAAATGATCAGCACCAGCAGAATCAATAAACGCTCTACTAATATTTACAATAGTTCTTCCCTTATAATGCATTACAAGTCTAGGCTCCTCTGTTACAACCGCAACACGACTAACCTCAACATTTTCTTCATGACAATATTTAATAAATTCTTCAACATCCTTAGGCTCAATGACAACAGCCATTCTTTCCTGAGATTCACTAATAGCTAGCTCAGTAGCATTTAATCCTGAATACTTTGTAGGAACATTATCAAGAATAATATCAAGTCCATCAGCAAGCTCACCAATCGCAACGCTTACTCCACCTGCTCCAAAGTCATTAGATTTCTTAATAAGTCTAGTTACTTCTGGTCTACGGAATAAATGAGAAATTTTTCTCTCTTCTGGAGCGTTACCCTTTTGAACCTCACTTGAGCATACCTCAATAGACTTAGTAGTATGCTCCTTAGAAGAACCAGTAGCACCACCGATACCATCTCTACCTGTTCTTCCACCTAATAATAGAATAACATCTCCTGGAGTTGGATCCTCTCTTCTAATAACATCAGCCTTAACAGCACCAACAACAGCGCCTACCTCTAAACGCTTCGCAACATAATTGTCATGATAAATCTCTCTAACATGAGTAGTGGCTAAACCAATTTGGTTACCATATGAAGAATAACCACTTGCAGCCTTAGTAGAAATAATTCTTTGAGGAAGCTTACCAACAAGTGTATCCTTAACATCTAAATAAATATTGCCAGCACCTGTAACACGCATAGCCTGATATACATAAGCACGTCCTGAAAGTGGATCACGAATAGCTCCACCTAAGCATGTAGATGCACCACCAAATGGTTCAATTTCTGTTGGATGGTTATGAGTTTCATTTTTGAATTGTAATAACCATTTTTCAGGCTTACCATCAACATCAACTGTAACAAAGATAGAACAAGCATTGTTTTCACTTGATTCCTCTAAATCATCAAGCTTTCCAATCTTACGTAAATATCTAGCACCAATACATGCTAAATCCATTAAGCAAAGCTTCTTATTCTCTCTATTTAAATCAGCACGAATTTGTTTATATAAATCTAAAGATTCAGATAATTCATTTTTAATAAATGAATCATCAATAGTAATATCAGTAAGAATAGTATTAAATGTAGTATGTCTACAATGATCAGACCAATAAGTATCAAGAATTCTTAATTCAGTTTCCCAAGGATCTCTTCCTTCAGACTTAAAGTATTCAACAACACACTTTAAATCATCCTTATTCATAGCTAAGCCCATCTTTTGACAATAAGCCTCTAGCTCTGAATCAGCCATTTTAGTGAAGCCCTCTAAAACCTCAACTGGCTTAATCTCAGCCTTCTCCATATCTGTAAGCTTAGATAAATCCTTTTCTCTTGCTTCAACCTTATTAATACAATATTTCTTTACACGCTCTAAATCACTTGAAGAAATATCATCATCTAAAATATAAATCTTACCTGAACGAATATTAATTGAAGCATTTGGGTCAATTAGTTTTACACAATCAATAGCTGATGAAGCTCTTTGATCAAATTGACCAGGTAAAAATTCAATTGCTAAATACTTCTTATTAGATAAATCAATTGAATTATAAACATTATCTGTTACTATTTCTCCAAATACCTGATATCTACTCTTTTCAAGTAATTCTTCACTAAAGTTAAATAAATCATAAACATTGATAAATCTAACATTCTTTAAATTTAAACCTAAATTTAAATTTAATTCTGTCTGTAAAGACTTAGCCTCAACTTGAAATTCTTTTTTCTTTTCTACATAAATACGATAATTACTCATTCTTAATCCTCACAAAATAATTTTTTATATTTATTATTATATTCATCAATAGTCATATCAGTAAATGTGATATGAGCCATTTTTCTCTTTTCTCTTACATCAACCTTATGATAATCATGAATAAACACATTACTACCTGGTGTTAATTTTTTCATATTCTCATAATCAAATCCTAAAATATTTTTCATAATAGTAGGACTTTTTAGCTTAGGAGTAGGAAGCTCCATCCCTAGTAAAAATCTAGCTAATAAATCATATTGACTATTAGTTGTACCCTCAATAGAATAGTGACCACTATTATGAGGTCTAGGAGCCATCTCATTAAAGTAATAATTATCATCCTTAACAAAGAATTCAATTGTTAATATTCCATAATAATTACAGCTCTCCATAAATTTAATAGAATCATTAGCTATCCTATCAAAAATAGCCTTCTTCTCGTCAACTACACATAAATCTAAAATACCATTTTTATGATAATTAACTCCTATAGGTAAATAAACACATTTTGTTTTATCCCTAACCATAATAATAGATGTTTCATAATCATAGGAAATAAATTCCTCAAGAATTCCTTCTCCCTTTAAGAATGGTTCTACCTTAGTAATATCATAATCACTTCTTAATACTACCTGCCCATGACCATCATATCCTAATGTTGTTGTCTTATAAACACAAGGATATCCAAGTTCATTAATTCCTGATAATAAATCCTCTTTAGAATTAATAGCCTTAAACCTAGGGGTATTTAACCCATGAGCCTTAGCATTTTCCTTTTCTCTAATTCTATTTTGTGAATCAAATAAAGGCATAATACCTTGTGGTATATTAAATCTATCCTTAATATACCTTAGCTTATCAGATGGGACATTCTCAAATTCATACGTTAATACATCACATTTACTACCTAATAAGTTCAAGCCATCAAGATCATCATAATTACAAGCAATTACTTCCTTGCATATCTTACTAGCTGGACAATTAGGATTAGGATCTAAGCATATCGAATTCGCACCTAGCTCTAATGCTCTTTCAGCAAGCATCATTCCGAGCTGTCCTCCACCAATGATTCCAATTGTTTTCATAATAATTCTCCTCTAAAAACAAAAAACAACACAATATGGGCGTGTTGTTACATAGTGAAATAACCATTATTTTGGTTTAATGGTCTTATTAAAATATTAACTTGCATCTCAAAAAATTTCATAGAAATCTCCGATCCAAGTAAGTCCCTATTATATTTTTTGGTAGTCCTGTAATTTGCGGTTCAGGGTAGAGACTTGCTTTCCATATTAAAGCTATTATACCAAAAAACAATACTTCTTAATTTTACCATATTAAATTAAATTCGTAAATAACAAAATTCGTCTCTTTTTCCCTATTTTCATAAATATATTCAAGTCGTTTAACCAACATTAAAAATTTAATTTTATCAATCGAATATAAATAAAATATAATTTAAAATATAATTAAATATTTAGAATTATATTTTTCGGCATTTTTCCAAATAAAACGTTTCACTTTGAAAAAGACTAAAAAACGGTCCAAAAATAAATTGAAACCGTTAAATTTATATTCAAATAAAATTACTTAATATTCTTTCTTAAATCAATTTGAGAAGATAAATCACAAATAATAACTCCATTGTATTTTGTATTTACAAAATCTGAAAAATCTATAGATAATACATCTGTTAATGTATCAATCTTAGCCTTATAAGAAGAATCATTTAAATAATCATTCTTTCTAACAGCTAATACATTAGCATTTAAAGAAAACTGTTTAGGATTATCCTCTACTGCTAAACGTGTTGTAGATAAAACATTACTAGTTTAAGCTCTATTACATGGTAAACAAGCTATATCATAATCTTTCTTTGATGATACTAATAGATTTTCAGAAATTAAAATTACTGTCACACCATTATTTGAAGTCTACTCTTTTCTTCAAATGTTAATTTAGTACCCTCTTCAGAAATATGATTATTTGTAATAACATTCTTTTGTTTTAATAATTCAAAAGCACGAATTGCATTAGATACATCATCACAAACCTCTACTGTTTTTGCCGATTCTAATGTAGCATCTTCTTTTCCTTGATAAATTCCAAGTAGCTCATAGTGACCTTACAAGTTTCTGTAAGCTCAGTTGTACCTGTATATGTCTATAAATATGGTACATGTTGGTAATTAGTTTGATTAATATTTAATCAAATTCAAATGCCTTATTACTTAATTTATTTTGATTTAACTTAATATATTTTTATAAATTTATACTAAATTATTTAAATATTCAATAGCATAACCAACATACATTGCTACACTAGTTTTTAAACCATTTTCATCAATATCAAAATAAGGATTATGGTGTGCAACAGTAGTTTCAAAAATATCTTCATTTCGCGTTCCAACAAAAGCATATACACCTGGAACCTTTAATATGAATTCAGCCATATCATCTCCACCTAAAGATGCTTTCCTTGATGTAATAACATTACTTTTACCAAATAATTCGACCGCAACTTTTTGAGCTTCTAATGTGGATTTTTCATCATTAATTAAAGGAGACGTAAAATCAGCCCATTCTATAGAATATGATGCCCCATATATTTGACAGGTATTACTTACTAACATTTCAAGCTTCTTCTTTATACTTTTCCTTATTTCTTGTGAGAACACTCTAATTGTACCTTCACATGAAGCATTCTCAGCCACAATATTATATCCACTACCAGCGTTAATTTTTCCAATACCAATTAAAACATTATCCATTGGTGATGTTGTTCTTGTAATAAGTGATTGAACACCAACAACAATTTGACTAATAATATAAGCTGCATCAATACCTAATTCAGGAGTTGAAACATGAGCTGATTTACCTGTAATATTGATTTTAAACCAATCAACAGAAGCATTATTTGCACCACTCATAACGACAATTTTTCCAACAGGAATATTTGATCCAACATGTATGCCAAATGTTCTATTAGCCCCATCCAAATAACCACCATCGACAAATAATCTAGCTCCATATCCAATCTCTTCTGCCTGTTGAAAACATAATCTAATAGTTCCACTAAATAAATCTTTATGTTTAACTAAAATATTTGCAGCAGTAAGAAGAGATGCCGTATGAGCATCATGACCACAGGCATGCATAACTCCATCATTTTGACTAGAATATTCACAAATATGTCCTTCTTTAATAGGTAAAGCATCAATATCAGCCCTTAAAACTATTGTTTTATTAATTCCATCACATTTAGTACCTTTTATTTCACTATATATACCAGTTTCTCCAACACGCTTATGCATTAATCCAAGTTTATCTAATTCTTCTTCTATTTTAGTTGCTGTATTAAATTCTTTTTTAGGCAATTCTGGATGTGAATGTAAATATCTACGTAATTCAACTACTTTTTTATAATAATTCTTTGTTTCATCTAATACTATTTTTTTTAAATCCGTCATATAAATATACTTCCTTTTTCAATTTAATTAAAAACCTCTCAGTAAAATAATCCCCAATCTTTAAAAATTGGGGAAATAATAATTCAAATTACAATTTTATAGCAGCATCAACTAACTCAACTGTAGCATTATAAGCATCAGCATTCTTTTCAACATAATCGAATGAAGGATAAAATGCTTCTTTAAACTTTCCTAAAATATATTCAGCAACAATTTGTGAATGGAAAGCATCAACTATTTTCTTATATGTTGCATTATCCTTATCAGATGTTCTAGATACAATAATATTAACATAAGGATTATTACCAGATTCATCCTGCTTTTCAATTAATAATCCATCTTTAGAAGGAATTAACTTTTGAGGTATAGCATATGTACCATTAATAGTAGCACCAGCATAATCATCTAATGTTGAAGGAAGAGTATTTGCGGCTTGAGGCAAAACCTCAACATTATATAAATACTTAGTGATATCCTTTAATTCTGGAGTATATCCTGCCGCAGGATTAACTTCAATGAAGCCAGCACTTTCTAATAATTTAATACCACGACTTTGATTAGTACCATCATTAGGAATTGCAAGTTTTAATGCATTTTTTGCAACTTGTGCAGTACCATTTTCTCCTGCAGCAGCTTTAATTTCATCTACACTATTATATTTTTTTGAATAAATAGTAAGTGGAGCAATTAATGTATCACCAATTACTGATAATTCATAATTATTATCATTTGCATCTTTATTTAAATATGCTTTATGTTGGAATGCGTTTAGATCAATATCACCACTATTTAAAGCTTGATTTGGTAAAGTATAAGCACTAAACTCTACAAGTTCAAGCTTAATTCCTGAATTTTCCTGATCTAAAACATATTGTACAGCCTTCCAATGATCATTTGAAGCACCACATACACCAATTTTAACTGTATTACTCTTACCACATGATGATATTCCTAATGTCAAAATACCAACTCCTATAACTGCTGTTAAACCTAAAATTTTCTTAAACAAATTCTTTTTCATCTTAAATTCTCCTCTTTTTTAATTATTTTTTTTAGTATGCTTAAATAGTCCTCTATTTGTAGTCTTTTTAGCAAAGAAAGAACCAATAAATTGTAATATGCAAATAAATATTAATAATACAATAATACATGCATAAACTATATCCTGGTGGTTTAATCCTTGTCCATAATTAATCGCAAAATCTCCAAGACCTCCAGCACCTACAGCGCCAGCCATTGTTGTAAGACCAACAAGGGAAATAGCTGTAATTGTTGTTACACGAATAAGTTCTGGTACTGATTCATGTAAATAAACTCTAAATATTAGTCCAAAAACTCCACTACCCATGCTTCTGGCTGCCTCAATTTTACCATTATCAACATTTTCAAGAGCAGTTTCAACTTGTCTTGAAAAGAATGGTACAGTTCCAAAAATAAGTGGTATAATTGCACCCTTAACACCAATTGCAGTTCCCATAACTGTTCTTGTGAATGGAATTAAAAATACAAGTAAAATAACAAATGGAATTGAACGAAAAACATTAATAATTACACTTATAATTAAATATATTATTCTATTTTGCTTAATTCCATCTTTTTTAAATACAACAAGCATTATACCAAATATTAATCCAAGCACAAATGAAAAAATACCAGAAATAATAAACATCTCAAATGTTGCAAGACAATTATTTATAAACTTATCCCAATATTCAATCAAATTAGAAAATAATGATAAAAATATCAAATTCATTACTCATTACCTCCTATATTAGTAACATTAACATGGTTCTTTTTTATATAATCTAAAGCCTTATTTATATTATCATCCTCACCTTTAATTAAAGCAATCATACTTCCAAGTGAAGAACCTTGTAAAATCTCAACATTAGCTAAAACTATATTAATATTAACATTAAATCTTCTAGAAACATCAGATATTAATGCATCTCCTACTGAATCCTTACCAAATTGAAGCTTAATTAACTTTCCATTTAATGGATTTGTTAATTCCTCATCTTCATGAATTAATAAATCTATTTTACTTAACGCTGATGTAGATGAAATAAATTTTTTTGTTATTGGTTGTTGAGGATTTGAGAATATGTCATATACATTACCTAATTCTACAACTTTTCCTTCTTCCATAACTGCAACACGATGACAAATAGTTTTAATTACTGACATTTCATGTGTTATTACAACTATTGTTATTCCTAATTCTTTATTAAGCTTTTTAAGTAAATTTAATATTGCATCAGTAGCCTCAGGATCTAGAGCACTAGTTGCTTCATCAGACAATAAAACTCTAGGATTATTTGCTAAAGCACGCGCTATAGCGACTCTTTGTTTTTGTCCACCTGATAATTGAGATGGATATACATATTTTTTATCCTTTAAATCAACAAGCTCTAAAAGTTTATCAACCCTATTTTCTATTTCTTCTTTAGTTTTTTTAGTATACTTTAATGGATATGCAACATTATCAAACACTGTAGAACGATCTAAAAGATTAAAATGTTGGAAAATCATACCAATATTTCTTCTTGCAGCTTGAAGACCTTTACTATTAATAGTGCGCATTCGAATGCCCTTCTTTTCATCTGGCTCATTATAAGTAAGCTTTATTCCATCAACTGAAATTTCTCCAGAATCAGGAATTTCAAGTAAATTTATACATCTAACTAAAGATGACTTACCTGCACCAGAATAACCAATAATACCAAATATCTCACCATCATTAATTTCAAGAGAAACATTCTTAATCGCTTCTACATCACCAGTTTTTAAATGATAAGTTTTATTTAGATTTTTAATTTCAATCATACATATCATCCTTTCAAAAAAAAAGCCTTTACGTATTTATACATAAAGGACGAAATTATCGTGTTACCACCTTTTTTTATAGACACCTCACGATGTCTACCTTTTCGAGTACAATCATACTCTATCGCTATAAAGGGCGAATCCCTCATCACTTAGCATATGCCTTAAGATGAAGCTCCTGGTCCATGTTCATTAAATACCTACTAGTCTATTTCACCATACTAGACCTCTCTATAAGCATTTCTTTAATTACTCTTCCTATCAACGCTCTATTAATTTAAGACAACTAGATTATAGCAATGTAAAAACAATTTGCATAATCTTTATTTTTTATCTTTTGTGATAAAAAAAAGTTATATCAAACTTCATTCATATAAATCAGTAGATAAATATTTATAACCTAAATCTGGCAATACTACAGCTATTTTATTATATTTTTTACTACATAATCTTGCTGCATGTAAAATCGCACCTGAGGAAATACCTAAAAGTATACCCTCAGTTTTAGCAAACGCTCTTGCTTCTAAAATACAATCATTATAACTAACAGAAATAATTTCATCTATTAAATCCATTCTCAAAATAGAAGGAATAAATCCAGCACCTATTCCTTGTATTTTATGACTTCCCTTACAACCACCACTTAAAACATTTGATTCAGTAGGTTCAACCGCTATTATTTTTGTATTAATATCATTTTCTTTAAAAAAGCTTGCAACACCAGATATAGTACCTCCTGTACCAACTCCCATAATAACCGCATCAATTTCTTTTAAATCATTAATTAATTCTATTGCAGTATTATAATGAGCTAATACATTATTATAATTATTAAATTGATCTAATATAATACTATTGGGTATTTTTTCATTCAATTCTTTTGCCTTTTTTATTGCTCCACTCATTCCAAGAGATGCTTCAGTTAATTCAACCCTACCCCCTAAAGCTTCAATCATCTTTCTTCTTTCAATAGACATATTCAAAGGCATAACGATTATTGAATTATATCCAGAATAAGAAGAAACTGCTGCAATTGAAATACCAGTATTACCACTAGTAGCTTCTATTATTGTAGAGCCACTTCTTAATATTCCTTTATTTTCTAAATCCTTTATCATATTTAAAACAGCTCTATCCTTTACACTTCCTGTAGGATTAAATCCTTCAAGTTTAACATAAAGCTCTATATTCAAATTATAATAATCACAATATTTACTAGCCATTAAAATAGGTGTATTACCAATCATATCTCTTATATTTTTAAATATCATATTATCCCTCAATAATAGTATAAGTAAATAATAATATAATTATGAATTTAAATTATTAAACAAATATTGAATTTATATAATTAAAAAATATTAATAATGAAGATAACAAATAAAATATATTATTAATATATAAAAAGGTAAGCATACTCAAAGAGTAAACTTACCTAGTTTTGATTATAAAATAATTTGCTATTTATTTAAAATTTTATTATATTCTTTCAACGTATTTTTAAAATTTTTTTTTTATAAGAACCTTCAAAATGAATAAAACCCGAATTAATAATATTCAAATATTTTTCCCTTTTTTCAGGATAAAATTGTAAAGTATA
>CAKQBG010000031.1 GCA_934216145.1 uncultured Anaeroplasma sp. | reverse complement strand
AATTTATATTCAAACAGCATGACCACCTATAGAAATATAGGCTTTTTCGTGCTGCTCTTTTTTGTCAAAGAACATCTATTTTGGGTATCAAATAAGCTTTGATGGCAACTTAAGGTTTCACTTAATTTTTCTAATCGTTTTTCTTGTACGAAATGTGCCAGTTTTCATAACTTATTTGACACTACCTAGATTAAAACAATTATAACATTATTATGATAAGAAAATCTATATTTTTAAGAATTAAATTAAATTCAATAAGGTAACTATAACCATTCAAAATACATTTATAATTTAATTTATTCAAAAAAAGAAATAAATTTACGAAAATCATAATTTATTTCTTTTACTTAAAATTAATATTAAATTATTTTTTTATTTAAGAACAAATTTTAAAATACTTGCGTTATGATCAGAATACATAAATTTAACATCATTACCATTAATATTAACAATATTTTCTACTGATTTAACACTAACATTATTAGAAACAATAAAACCATCTACAACTGAAGTAAATACTACATTCTCCTCATATGGTATATCTGAATCTCTACATGATGGATTTCTATCATCAGCCTGAATACTAAAGCCATCACAAATATCATCATTATTTATTTTTTGAAGCCATGATGGAAGTTTTTGCTCTGATTTAAATAAATTTCTTTCATAGGAATTAACTAAATCATGATTGAAATCTCCTCCAACAATTACGTAATTTCCCTTACTAGCCTCTTCACTCATTAATTCATTAAGAAGCTTTAATTGCTTTTGTCGATAAACTCCGCCCTCATCATATGCAGATAAATGTACTGTAATCATTACTAGTTCTTTATCATCAATCGCATATCTTACTAAATTTACACATCTATCTAAATCAAAGAATTTAGTAGGGAATTTAGTATCAACAGGAAGCTCAATTCTCTTTGATTCTGACATTTTAAAACGTGACATTGTAAGAATTCCACTATTAACAATACCATGCATATCATTAAAAGGATATGGTAAAAAGCCACTATGGAAATTAGAAGCATAGCTAACACTATAATTAGAAAAGCTATTAGTAATCATCTCATATTGATTAACCTTATAGCTTCTTGTTGAATCAGTATCAACCTCTTCAAGCATCATAAAATCAGCATTAATAGATTTTAAAATATCAAGAGAACCATTTGTATTCTTTAAAACATTATCCTTAGATACAGCTTTACCATATTTACCAACTGTCTTTGTACCATCATTCATTTCTCCCTCATCCATAAAGAAAGAATAATCTCTATCATATGCACCAAAACCAATATTATACGTTAAAGCAGTGTATTCTGTTTCTTTTTCTATAATACTTTCTTGATTATTTTGAATTTCAATATCTATATTTCCTATTCTCTTACTTTTAACATCTAATACTATAATAAAAATACCAATTCCTAAAGCCAAAACTAAAACTATTGATAATAATATAATTAAAACTAATTTAAACTTTTTCATCTTTAATCCTTTACTATTTACTTATGATAGCTTTCATTATTATTAATCTTAAAGGCTCTATATACCTGCTCAAGTAAAATAACCTGCATTAGCTGATGAGGAAATGTCATCTTAGAAAAGCATAAATGATAATCTGCATTATCTAAAACCCTTCTATCAAGCCCTAAAGAACCACCAATAATAAATGAAATATTCGCATTATGATACGAGAAAATATCAAGCATCTTTGAGGCTAATCCCTCACTTGAAATCATCTCACCCTTTAAATCTAAAACAACCTTATAAGAATTACTAGGAATAACCTTTAAAAGCTTTTCCCCTTCCTTAGCCTTAACATTATCTATTTCCTTTTGACTAGGCTTATCTACTATAGGTTCATCCGAAACATTAATAAATTCTACCTTACTAAATTTAGAAATTCTTTTACTATATTCATTAATAGCATCCTTTAAATATTTTTCTTTTATATTTCCAACACTTACAATATATATTTTCATACACTATACTCCAATGATGGTCTAGGTGCTAATATTACAAATTCAATCCCCTCTGTATTAATAGCATATTCATCTAAAACCTTTTTTCTAGTCAATTCTACAATTTGAGTTAAATTACATTCCTGTGAAATATGAGCATGCATAACAAGCTTAGTATTAGGCCCCATAATATGAGCTAATGTAACCATAGAATCAACATTTGATAAATGTCCATGATCAGATAAAATTCTAATCTTCAATGGATATGGTCTACTAGAATGCATAAGAATTTCAGGATCATGATTACTCTCTAAAATATAAGCATTCGCATTGGAAATTAAAGGATAAATCTCTTGATGTACATAACCTGTATCGGTTATATAAACAAACCTCTTATCATCCCAGTTAAATGAAAATCCAATAGTTTCTCTAGCATCATGAAATAATGGTAATGTATTAATTTTACAATTTCCAATAGTAAATGGCTCATAAAAAATAGAATCCTCTATCTTATTAATAATATGTAAAGATCCTTTATTAAATAAAGATTGTATTGTATAGGCAATAGCTTCCTTTTTATGATTCATATAATAATCTATTAAAGCATTATAGGTTCCCTTAGACATATAAATAGGTAATCCTTCAATTTTTAAAAATGAAGGCAAAGACTTAATGTGATCAATATGCTCATGAGTTATTAATAAAGCATCAATATCTCTAATAGATAAAAAATATTCATTTAAATTTTCTTCTATTTCCTTTTTAGTAATACCACAATCTACTAAAATATTAAATTTATCAAATAACAAAATGGTACAGTTACCAGCTGAACCACTAGAAAAAACCTTAATTCTCATAACAACCTCACGACACGTATTATATCAACAATTTCAAAATATGTAAATAAATAAAAAAGCCTCCCATTTAGAAGGCTTCACTTTAAACTAACCAGGAAGTTCCGATTATTACCAACAAAATAAATAGTACAAGGATAAGCGCATATCCGTATTCTCCTCCACCAGATTGGCCCATACCATACACCTCCTTCCACTTCAGTTTATATATATGAATTCATTTAAACAATATTTGAGAATATAGCCCAAATTCAAATTGTAATTTTAAAAATATGAATAATAAATTAATAATTGAAAATATTATTAATAGCTTTTCAAAAGAAATACAACTCCAAATATTATTTTTCAACTAATAATTCATATAATATTTTCACATATTTTAAAAAAATTTTTTAATTGCTTTTTACGGCTATTAATGTTATGATATTATGTGCTATATGTAAATTTTATAGAGAAGGGGTTTTGTTATTAATATGAGTAAGAATAACACTAAAAAATATTCACACAAACTATTAACTGCGACAATGGCAAGTGTGTTAATGATATCCTTATCATCATGTTCTGCTTCAAATAACTCACTAAAGGCTGATTTATATAATCAAAACTATGCTTCAGCTGGTGATGCATCCATCACAAAAGGTGAATTATGGGAAGAGCTAAAATGGAGTTCTAAAGATGTATTAGATACACAAATAACTAATGTTGTATTAACTAATTACATCCAAAAAATCACTAAGGTTGTAAATGCTGATAGCTTCAGTAGTTTAACTGATAGTGATAAGGAACTTTTAGACTTAAAGGACAAAAAGGAAGAAGATTTTGTTAATTTAAAAAATACCTATGAAAAGAGATTAGTAGATTATGTATTACAGGATATTTATAGTTTCAACTATAGTAATAGTAATTACTTTAGTAATCTAATTGGATTAGGTAAAGAGTCTGCAGGATTAAATGAAATTAAATATTTAGATAAAACTTATTCTAGTTATTTTGTTTCACCTATCACAAAAGAAAAATTAGCTGAAATAAGAAATAAAATTATTGATGCTGATAATGATGAAGAAAGAGAAACTGCTGCTAAAGATTTATTAGTTGTCGCAAAGCAAGTTTCAGAAAAGTATTATCCATTATATGCAAAGGAGCTTCTATCAATCGATAAGATTAAAGAAGCTGCAGATGAACAAGATGAAAAGGCAAAGAATGATGATTCAGAAAGTAACTATTTCGCTGATTCTGATTATGCATCAAAATTCAAAAAGCTTCATACAAATAATTATGATTTAAGCTTAATCCTTATTCATTTTAATTCAACTGATGAATATGATGATACATTAAGAGCATTTGGATTAAAGTTCTATAATAAGAAGTTATATTATATTGGACAAACAAAAGATACTCAAGATATGAGCTATGATGAATATTGTAAGTATTATGATGATTTCAGTAATAGTGACTTATCTAGATCTGATGATGTTATCAATTTAACTGATGCTGCTGATGAAGGTACAATGCTAGAAATATATATTCAAATTTACAATTATGTATATGGTGAATATGTAACTAAGGAAGCATTAGATTCGACAGTTAATGGTGTTAATAATAACACATCAATTGAGGATTTAAGAACAATTACATTAGACATAATCAATGCTGAGGTTAAGTATGATAATGTTGTTAAAACTCTACTTAATGGCTCAAAAGATCATGTAGTATATAATACTGATTATATCAATGGTATTTCTTCTTCAATTGCTACATACTTATATGAAACATTAAATGTTAAGTCATATACTACATCAAGCCAAAGTGCTTCTTCAGGCTGCTATATCGCTTATAAGTTCCAAGATGATCATCAAAGTGATTCTACTGAGGAATATGCAAAGTGGTATGACGCTGACAAATCAACAAGTGATATTTATGAATATATCACTGAAGAAGGTAGAGAAGCCTTATATAATGAAATAAGAAATGAATTAGTCCTTGATAAATTAAACGATACAAACATTTCAAATTATGTTAAAGAAGAAACTAATGATGTAAAGGTTAAGATTTATAATGAAGCATTAGAAATTTCTTATTCTGTTGCTAACACAAATTACTCAAAAACTATCGGTGGAGCTAAGAATGATAATATTTTAGCTACTATTGAATATGATGGTAAAACTTATGATTTAAACATCGTAGGTGATAATACAGATGAAAATACATTATATATCCCTGGTACAGAAACTCCAGTTGGTGTTTATGACCAATTAGAAAAAGCTAATGGTTCTACTACTGCAATTGATTTATTAACTAAAAAAATGATTAAGAAAACTAAAGCTTATGAGGAAACAGGTTCAGCTGAGAATGTTAAGAACTATAAAGATTACATTCAATATATTCTTTACGCATTCGCAAATAATGGCTATTCTTCAAGTGGCTATTCTTCTTCAATTGGTAAATATAATTTCTTAATGTTATATTTCCATAGTGCTTCAATTGATGATATCGTTAAAAACTACTATAGAGTTCAATATGCTTCTGCTAAATTATTAACAGATTATTCAAATGACCAATTAATTGAATTCTTCAAGAAATATACTGATGAAGCTTATGATAAGTACTTCTCTTTATCAGCAACAAGATTAGTAGTTTACTATGATGGTGATGATGATGGAGAAGCTGATGATGTTGATACATGGGCAAATAAAAATGTTAATTTCGAAGGTGAATATATATCAATGGCTACAGTTGCTAGAAAGCTAGTATACGAAATCTATAACAAGATGAGTGCTTCTAGTACAGCACATGCTGATAAGCTTTCAAGCCTAGTAACAGAAATCAATGATTCAGCAAAGGCTGAATATAATGATAATCTAATTGCTGCAGAAAATGTTTGGGCTAAGTATAAGAAGTTAGGTCTTAATGTAAAGACTGAAGATATTACTGCTACAAACTCTAGTACAGATATTGATTGGAATATTAAGAATCGTTTATATAAGTACGCTACTGATGAAAGCTATCAATACTATATTAACGGCAATGCTCCTAGTGTTTATATGGAAACATTAGAGGCAAATGATATTAATGATGATAATAAGATCATTAAATCAACTGATGGCTTCAATCTATTATTAATAACAAAAGGAACATCTGCTTCTTCTGCTAAGTGGACAAAAGACGATAATGAAAATAAGATTGAGGAAGATATCATTATTAAATACAATGAAAAGTACTACAAGATTGATAATGTATACAATGATGAGGATAAGCTTAACAATAACCAAATTAAGCTTTATGTATTAGATTATATGAACAATAACTCATCTACATTATCTCCATCTTCTACTTCTTCAGCATTATCAAGTTTCTTAAGCCCAGTATTAACTCGTTTCACAAGCTCTGAAACTCAAAGAATCGTTCTTCTATCATTCATGAAGGCATTCTTAGTTAATAATGAAAATAAGGCTGAATACCAAAATAAAGCACTTTATGATATCGTAACATTTGATAATAGTGCTTATAATGGTGAAAGTGGCATATTTGCTAAAATAATTGAAATTAACCAAAATTCTGCTGATAGCTACTCACACTACTATGATGATATTGATATCTCACAAACAGTTAATTCTTATACTGATTGGTGGACAGAGCTTGAAGCTAAAATTGCATCTTTCTTAGTTAAGGAGGATAATTAATTATGAAATCTAAAAAAATATATTTAAGTGCTTTAACTCTTGCTGCAGGATTAGCTTTAGTATCTTGTGGTGGAGAAAGTACTAAGCGTAATACACAAGTTCCTACAGGTTCTCTAAACATTGATTCTACAATTGCTACTGCATACAATAACAAGTTCAGTATGAATACAAATTACTTCTATAATCAGCTTAGATATAAAGGTTATGATGTATTTACAAATGCTTTAAAATCACGTATTTATGCAGAAGATTTAAAGGCAGTAAAAGAAATTATCAAAACACCTTCATCTAAATTTAGTGATTTAACAGCTGATACAATTAAAGCTTTAACTTATTCATATGAAGATAATAATGAGACTAAAACTGTTCAGCTTACAAAAGAAAAATATAAGAAAATAAGATCTAATTTATTAACAGCTCTTAATTCTTCATTATGCTCAAGCATTTATAGTACTACTTCAATTTCAACATTAAAATCAAAAAGTGATAGTGATTTAGCTAAAAATAGATGTCAATACATTGATACAATGGCAAGACAAGGAATTACTGTTACTGAGGATGAATTAAAATTCTACTACACTGATGATTCATCAAGCACAATTGATGAAGATTTAACTAGTAAATCAGTTCCTTATTTCTATAATCTTAATACATTAGTAGAAAAGGGAATTTTAGATTCAACATTAACTACTCAAGCTGAATATGTAAGCTCAAGAAGAAATCTATATTCAATTGCTAATAAGGAAGAAATTGATAATCCAGATTATGATCCAGAAAAAGATAGTGAGGATAATAAGACAATGTCTAACTCTAACTATCTATTCAAGGAATCATCAATTGAAAGTACATATGATTCATCATATAAAACATTTGGTGAATATAACATCATTCTAATTCAATTCAATACTAAAAGAGAAGCTACTGAAACAATGAATAAGCTTGGTATGGAATTAACTGATGCCAATGCTGAGGATTATTATGTGAAGCTATATAACACTTATTATAGCTATAAGGATGCAATCACTAGCTCAAATGATTCAGAGTTCTTATTTAATGTTTCAGAAAATGAAAGTGAATTAGATGATCTATCAAGTGATGTTAAAACATTAGTTACTGAGACATTAGAGGATGGTCAATATCTAAAGATTCCTAGAAATATTTCAGATAAGTATATTATGGCTTATCGTATTTCTACAACATATGAAATCAATAATTCAGAGAAACAAACAAACTATAGTGATTTAACTGATGAGCAAAAAGCTAAATATGATGATTTAATTAAAGACAATCTAGTATTAGCTAATGCTTCAAGCTACGCTACAACAAACTATAATAATATTATTAGAAATATTGGAAAAGATAATCTTGAAATTTATGATCCATTATTCGAGTACAAGTTTGAAAACTCATATTCTTCTTATTATGAACCAAGCGGAAATTTCGATAATGAATTATTATTCAAATTCACTTTAAATAATAATGTATATTCATATAAAGTTGATGATTTCTTCAAGGATGCTAAAAACCAATATGCAGCTACAATTTTAAACACATATTTCCAACATGAATATGTATATGAGTATTATTATGATTCTTATTTCAGTGATAAAACTCATAAGGAAACTCAAAAGACAAACAAGACTACTCTTGAAAATGCAATCTCAACATTTAATAAAAATCAAAACTCCACTTATCCAGTAGAAATTGGACTAGAAACTTATTTATTAAATGCTTATGGCTTCAATAATAAAGAAGACGTTCTTAAGTATTATTATGATGCTAAAAATATTCTTTCTGATTATAATTCAAAATATGTCTTTGATGAATGGTCAACAGATGATCACAAGGTTGTTGATGGATTAGATCAAGAAGGTATTATTTATAACTTATTAACTACAGGTAATAAGAATTATAGTTCATTATTAAAGATTAATTTTGATCACATTTTAATTAATATTGATGCTGATGGAGATGGTTCTCCTGATGATCCAGATCAGTTCCTAGCTAACGATCCTGCTAAGAAGGCTGATTTCGAAAGTTCAGTTGCTAACCTAGCTCAAGCTATTTATAAAGAAGCAATTGCTATTTATAATACTAACCAAGAAAATACTTCAATAAAGGATATTCTTACATACATTAAGGGTCAATTCGAAGAGGGTAATAAACTTCATAGTGATTCAACTAAATCATGGAGTGATTCTGAATACACTAAATATAACTTCCTTCTTACAGTTGAAAGCCTTGGTGATATTGACCAATCAAGTGTTTCTAACTATGTAACTCCATTTGCAGATTATGTTAAGAATGTATATAAGACTGCAATTAAAGATAGTGAAATTAAGGATGACTATGAAAATGGTACATTCATTATCTATGATTCAACTTCTAACGAAAGTAAGGTATTAAGTACTCAAGATCAAGCAGAAAGTATTACAAAGGATACTTTATGTAAGACAGTTTATGGTTACCATTTATTAGTATTAAATTCTTATGAGGAAGCTGAAGAAACTAAATATACTGAAAAGAACGACTCAGAAGGCTATCAAACTAACATTAAGCTATTAATTAATGAGAATGATAAAGACAAAGAGGATGATAACGTATATGTAGTTATTGAAAACTCATATAATGAAGATACAAAAGAAGTTAACTTCAAGCAATTCTTCATTTATTACATTCAAAACATTACTGGTGTATCTTCTACATTAGATTCAGATATTTCTTCATTATTATCTTCTATGTATTCAGATGTAATCAGTATGTATAAGAATTCAAATTTCCAAAATTATGTATTCTTAGATTTATTAAATATTCAATCAGCTGATTTCCAAGATGTTATCAAAGCTGAAAAGACATATTATCAAAATGTTGTAACAAGCTATGATAGTGAATCAATCTATACTGATTGGGTAAATGGTACATTTAAGTGGTCTAGACCTGATTTTAAGGAAAAGAATTAAACAAATTAAGCACCTTAGGGTGCTTTTTTTATGTCTTTATAACTTAGATATATATTTACTCATTAAAATAATTTAAATCAAAAAAAAGCCATATTAATAGAAAATCTACCAATATGGCTAAATAAATATTACATTTTCATTAATGATAATTCAAGCTTATGCTTATTATAATCAATTCCAATAACATAAACCTTAATTTGATCTCCAACACTTAATATATCAGATGGATGATTAACCTTAGTTGTGGACATTTTAGAAATATGAACTAATCCATCATATTTAACTCCACAATCTACAAACGCACCAAAATCAACTACATTTCTAACTGTACCATCAAGACAATCTCCAACCTTAATATCCTCAAAGTGAACAATATCATCTCTTAAAATTAAGCCTTGATAATCCTCACGAATATCTCTTAATGGAGCCTTAAATGAATCTAATATATCATTCAATGTATATAAATCAATATCTAAATCCTTTGAAATTTGCGTTTTATCAAGTTTTTCTATTTCTTCCCTTATCTTATCTGTACCAAGGTCAGAAGATGTTAAATTCATTAATTTTAATAGCTTATCAGCCTTCTTATAGCTCTCAGGATGTATAGGAGTCATATCTAATGGATTAGAACCATCTAAAATACGTAAAAAGCCAACACATTGTTCATATGTTTTAGGTCCAAGCTTACTAACCTTCTTAAGTTCTTCACGACTATTAAATCTACCATTTTCCTCTCTATAGCTAACAATATTCTTTGATACAGACTTTGATAAGCCTGATACATAAGACAATAAAGACATAGAAGCTGTATTCAGATTAACACCAACCCTATTAACTGCATCCTCTACTACATCATCTAATGATTTATTAAGCTTACTTTCAGTTACATCATGCTGATACTGACCAACACCAATAGACTTAGGATCAATCTTAACAAGTTCAGCAAGTGGGTCTTGAATACGTCTAGCAATAGAAATAGCTGATCTTTTTTCAACAGTTAAATCAGGGAATTCCTCTATCGCAAGTGGAGATGCAGAATAAACAGAAGCACCTGCCTCACTAACAATTACATATTTAGCAGTTAAATTATTTTCCTTTATAACCTCAGCAATAAAACCTTCAGTTTCTCTACTTGCGGTACCATTACCAATTGCGATAATATCAACCTTATATTTTTTAACTAAATCAACAATAGTTTTTTTAGATTGTAATACAAGCTTAGGATCAACAGATTTATCCTTTGCTTTTTCATTTGGATAAATAACACCAATCTCTAAAACCTTACTCTCAGGAGAGATAACCGCAAGCTTACAACCAGTACGGAAGGCAGGGTCAACACCTAATACAGTGCGGCCCTTCATAGGAGCCTGTAATAATAAATTCTTTAAATTTAATGAAAAAATAGAAATAGCTTGATTTTCAGCATTCTCAGATAAGATACCTCTAATTTCTCTTCCAATTGCAGGAGCGATTAATCTCTTATAAGAATCATTAATAGCGTTCATTAAGTCATCCTTAAAAATTGTATCTCTATTGTGAATAGTTTTATAAACTAAATAATCTATATCACGCTCAGGCTGAAGCTCAACTGTAACATTAATAACATCCTCATCCTCTGCTCTATTTAAAGCTAAAACTCTATGAGGCTTTATTCTACTAATAAATTCAGACGAATCATAATAGTTTTTATATTTCTCATCAGGATCCTTATCATTATTCTTCTTTTTAGTAATAATTCTACCATACTTCAAGGCAGCATCACGAATATGCTTACGATATGTAGCATTATCACTAATTCTTTCAGCAACAATGTATGCTGCTTGTTCTAAAGCCATTTCAGGAGTAGTAACCTTATCAGTTAAAAACTGAGAAGCAACCTGAAGTCTATCACCCTTTACCCAAAGCTTCATCATAATATCAGCTAATGGCTCAAGACCTAACGCAATGGCCTCTGTAGCTTTAGTTTTCTTCTTTTCCTTAAATGGACGATATAAATCTTCAACATCAATAAGCTTAGGAGCATTAAGAATTTGTTCTCTTAATTCTTCAGTCATCATCTTCTTTTCTTCTATTAGACGAATAACATCCTCCTTACGCTTCATTAAATTTATACCATATGTATAAACCTCATCAATCTTACGGATTGCATCCTCATCTAAACCACCTGTTAATTCTTTACGATATCTCGCAATAAAAGCAACAGTCTTATCATCCTTTAGCATTTCAAGTACAGCTACAACCTGTTCAGGCTTAATACCTAATTCAGTTGCTGTTTCATTAATAATAATCTCATTCATATTTCTCACCTATAAAACAAAAAGGGCCTATGCCCTTTTTATTAATCTTCCTTATAACCCTTTTCGTAATTATTAAATCCTGATTTAATTAAATTGTATGCTTGACTACCACGGTCCATAGAAAAACCATTATTAGTATCATACATTGTAAGTTTTTGATTTTCTCCATCAACATTACAAGTAAATGTATATTGAACTAAACCCATTTGATTTCCATCAATACCTCTACCTGCAAATAAACAGAATAAAGATGTTAAATTATCATCACTAGTTGTTCCAAAGTTTGTATCATCAAAAATACCCTTGTTATAATCATAATATGTATCTACTAAGAAGAAAATAGCCTTTTCTTCACTATCACTACCTACTTCTTTGTTATAGTTATCAACACGGGCCTGGAATCTAGCTAAACGTGATAATAGCTCCTCATCATCTGATGAATATTTATCACTATTCTTATCCTTATCAGGATAGAAGCTATGGAAGTCTTGTGCATAAACAAATACATATTTATAATAACTTAATTCCTCATATTCATTTGCTTCATTAGTATTATTATGATGATATAAAACACCTGAATAAGACATCTTTGTAAAAGAAACCTTATATTCTTGATCTTCAATCTTAACTGTTTGCTCATCAGCTAAATAGTCATAGAATGAATTATTACTTCCCCCATTATTACATAATATAATTGTTACAACAACTGCTGCTATAACAATAATTGCAGCTACTATAGAACCAATCCAAATATTTCTTTTCTTATTATTTGGATTTGTTTTCTTTTGTTCCTTACTAGCCTTGTTTGATACCTTTCGTACTACACGTGCCAAGATTTTCACTCCTTTTATTACTTCATCTATATTATTTATATTTCTATATTTTTTATGAATGTTCTTTTTTATTTTAACACATTTTTTATACTCTTACAACATTAAATTTGCCTTAATTTCTTTTCACTAATAATATTATTTTAAGTAATCATATCTATGCCTTAGCTAATTAACTATATTACTATATTATGTATAGATTTTTTTATGCCAAAATATTACTTTCTATTCATTTATAACAATATTTGTAGCGATAACATCTAAATCATCAATAGATAAAGAATTAGAATAAATTGATACCTCTAAATCATCTAAATAAAATACCGAAACATTCTTTGAATATAACAATAATCCACATTCTAGAATATCAAAATCACTAAAGCTAGTAAAGCTTAAGCTATCAGTCATTAAAGCTTTTTTCGCAATAATTGTATAATTCTTAACTCCGCTATAGCATAATATTGTTTCATCATCAGTTAACTTAGATGAGGTAAGCTTTGTATCATCAAATACGCTTGCTACACTAATACTAAATTTAGCTTCATTTACAGTATCATTAGTTATAGTCTTCTCATTCATAATTAAGCTAGGATTAAACATATTAGTAGTTAAATTAGGAGAAGTATTAAATTCACTAACATCTAACATAACTAGCTTTTTAGTATCGTTATATAATGATACACTTTCTAATTTCTTATCCTTAGAGGAATAAACTATTTCAATTTTGGTATATTTTGGAGTTGAAACTATTGATGTAACAGTTATTTTGTTGTTTTTTTCAGAATAGGTAGTATTATTACTCTCTTTAACCTTATTCCATAACAAATTAACTAAATAAACATGTAGCTCATTATCAGGCCACTCAGAATTAAACTTAAATTCCTTATTTAATGATGGAGTTAAAACATATACACCATCCTGATTTTTTAATAAAACCTGTTCATTTCCATTATTTCTAGAGAATGTAACCTTATAATAACTAGGCTTCAAATAATCAACAGAAACATTAGATTTAACCTCATTAGAATCTTTATATAAAGTCATTTCTCCCTTTAAGGAATATTCTTCTAAATTATCTAAATAAGAGCTAAAAACATCCTTAGGCTCACTAGAAGTAATATTACAGCTAACAAAAATACCAAGAGACATAAATAATGCAAATACAATTAATAATATCTTTTTCATTTTTCATCCATCCATTTCAATAGATGTTATGCAAATAGAAAATAAAATATAACAATACCGAAAAAAAAGATAGATTTAATCTACCTTTTGATTCTTAAGCTCTAAATATAATTCCTTAAGCTTTCTAAAGCGATGATTCAAGCCAGATTTAGTTAAATTGGGATCATATTCCTCATGAATAACATCTAATAACTGAGATAAGGAATGTTCCTTATAATCCTTTCTAACCTTCATAACCATTAATAGCTTTGAATCTAATTTATCTAGTGGATAATTATATTCTAAATATTCAATTATTTTCAATTGTTCTAAAGCTGCCTTATTAGTTTTATCCTGATTGGCAACATCAAGATTAACCTCTCTATGAGCGGTAGCCTTTATTTCCTTTGTAATAATAGAATCCTCATAATATGCCATAGCGCTAGAAGCTCCCATACGATATAAAATCTCTCCGATCGCATCATGAGCCTTAATATAAGCAATTAATAAATTCTTTCTTTTAGATACTCTAGCATTAAGTTCAAAATGATTCATTATCTTTTGAATATATAATATTTCTGATTCAACAGTTGTAGAAATCTCAAAATGACTATTCTTAGCCATTGGGTCATTAACACTCCCTCTAGCTAAAAATGCTCCTCTTAAATAACATATTTCATCATCCTCTAAATTAGCTTTTTTTCTATATTCTGATTCCGAACCAAATAAATTAAAATCTTTAATAATAGCATCAGCTCCTACACTAATAGAACATGTGAAGGTTGTCTTATTATCAAATCTATTAATAACACGTGAAGCAACAATAGTTTCAATCTTATAAAATCTTTTACATAATGTTAAAAAATGCCTCATAATACCCATTGTGCTTAAGGTAACCTCAAGCCTCATAGGAATACCAAAAATAATTTCACTTGAAAATCTAAGTAATGCCTCAAGCTCTAGTCTTGATGCAAATTCAGATTCACTATAAACCTGAATCAAATCTTCTTTAACATCTAAATTAAAGCTCATACTATACTCCACAAATTACTTCAATTTCAGATAATTTATTAATAACATAATCAGGAGCTACCTCAAGCATTACACTAGGATCTTTAATATATAAAACACCACATGTTTTAACACTAGCATTCTTACCAGCTATAATATCATTCTTTGTATCACCAACATATAATACATTTTTACTATTTAGCTTTTCCTTAGCTAATAAAATACCATCTGGTGCTGGCTTATGATTCTTAACCTCATCAGCTCCAATAACAATATCCATATATTCAAGCATACCAAATAGCTCTAAACCATGCATAACTAAATCAGTTTTTTTACTAGATACTACTCCAACCTTAATTCCCTTTTTATGTAAATCCTTAACAGTTTCCTTAGCCTGAGGGAATGGAGAAACCATTGAATCATGATTAGGAACGTTAAAATCTCTATAAAATTGAATCATAGCTTGAATTTCCTCTTCATCATTAGAATAACGAGAGAATGTCTGATATAGAGTAGGTCCAAAGAAACTATCAAGTTCTTCATCACTTAGCTTATAATCAGGTCTAAAATGCTCAAATGTATGAATAAAGCTCTTATCAATTAATGGTTTAGTATTTAATAATGTACCATCTAAATCAAATAAAACTGTATCAATTTTATTATCATTAACAAACTTAATAACATCTTGGTATTTTTCTTTAGGACCAAAAAATCTCTTTAAAACTAAAAAAGCAATACCACAAACAATAAAAATAAAACTTATCGCAATTGAAACAGGAATAGGACCCCATTTTAATATCTCATTAGCGCCTGACATTGAACGTAATGATTCAGTAAAAATTCTAACCATTCCATACCAAATTAAATAAATACCAATTAAATCTCCACTTTGAAGCTTCTTTGATTTTCTTCTTAAAACTAGCATAATAATTAAACCAATTAAATTCAAAGCTGATTCATATAAGAAGGTAGGATGACGATATGCACCATTAATAAACATATTCTCTCCTAAAATAGGAATAGCCTTTAAAAACTCAGGATTCTTAACAATAGGACCATAAAGCTCATGATTACAGAAATTTCCCCATCTACCTAATATTTGACCAATTAAAAAGCCTGGAGCAACAACATCTAATATTCTATAAAGCTTAACATTTCTCTTACGACAATAAATATAAACAGTAATAAGTGCAGCAATAACTCCACCTTGAATAGCTAAGCCAGATAATCCAACAAATTGACCATTTTTAAAGCCTAAAACCTCACCAAAGCTAGAAAAGCTTGAAATGTTAAATAAAACATACCATAATCTAGCACCAATTATCGCAATTGGTAATGTAATAACAACCCCTGTATAAATAATATCAGAAGCGATACCAAGCTTTTTTCCTTCTTTAACACCTAATATAACAGCTAAAATAACACCAGTTAAAATAAAAATAGCATACCAAGCAATAGTAAAGCTACCTATTTTAAATGATGGTTCAATCCAAAATAAAAAATCCATTTTAATCCTCCTCAGCCTTAGAAGCCTTGTTGTCAACCTTATTAATAAAGTCTTGAGCAGCAAAATGACCTAAATACTTAAGTTTCTCATTCATCGCAGCAGACTCAACTAACAAAGAAACAGTTCTACCTGGTAAAACTGGAATAGTAATTTTGGTAATTTCAGTATTGAAATATTTCATATGCTGACTTTCTAATCCTAATCTATCATAATACTTATTATTATCCCAAGCCTCAAGCTCGACAACTAATCTAATATTTTTTCTCTCTCTAAATGCTCCAGCACCAAACATATCGATAACATCAACAATACCGATACCTCTAATCTCCATATAACGTCTTAATATTTCAGGACTACTACCAATTAAATTGCCTGGTTCTTTCTCAATAATTTCAACTAAATCATCCGCAATTAATTGATGACCTCTTTTAATTAAATCAAGAGCTGTTTCAGATTTACCTATTCCACTCTTACCTATAATTAGAGTACCCATACCATTAATATCCATTAATGTGCCATGAACAGAAATCCTTTCAGCTAAATATTCCTGTAAATAGGTATAAAGTTTAGAAGAGGTAGGAGTTGTTCTTAAATTAGATCTGAATACACATATACCATATTTTTCAGCCATTTGAAAGAAAAAAGGATGAATTTTAACATTTTTTGAAAAAACTAAACAAGGAGGCTTTCTTTTAAAAATCTCCTCAACATTCTTTTCAATAGTTTCCTTTGTTTGTAGACTTAAAAAACTATGATCCTTTGAACCAACTAAAACTAATCTATTACTATCAAAATAATCAAAAAAGCCTGCAAATTCTAAGCCTGGTCTAGAAATCATATCATTATATATTTTTCCCTTTAAACCAGCTTCACCAGCTAATAATATTAAATTATTATCCTTTGCTAGTCTTTCAACATAAACATAATCATTCATCAACTTCACCTCTACTAAACATCCTAATTCCCTTCTCAATAGCGAATACAGATAAAAATACTACTAGCATCTCACTAATAATATAGATAATCCAAATACTAGAGAATCTAAAAATAGGATAATATTTATTCAAAAGGAAGGAACCAATTATCATATTTACTATATATAGTATATATAAAATTCCCCTTCTCTTTATATTTCTTATTTTAAATAATTCCCATATATTATCTCCAATCATAAATAATAATGAAAATCCAATAACAACAGGAACTAGCATAAGCTTATTTTCTAATACTAAATCAAAAGAAAATAAAGCCATTAATAATGTATTTGCTAATATATGAACCATAAAACTCAATAATATCTTTTTTAATATTCTTAGAAATCTAATAAATGGTGTAGTTTTAGTCTTATCAATTTCAGCCATAAGATTTAATAAATCCATAAGCTCATTCTCATCAATAACCTTTTCCTTACCATTTTCAAGCTTTTCCTTTAATTCCGCTTCAAGCTCAATTCTTTTTTCATTAAGCTTTTCTTTATTTGATTTCTTCTTTTCATTTATCTTGGCCACATATATCACCACACATTCGTTATCTAATTATATATTAATAGATTCTAATTTTCAACATAAAGAATCACTATAGCCGTCCACAAATAGTATTAAATTTTATTAAATAATTATACTTTAAACTATATTATAAAATGATTCTAATATATAAAAAGCTTATGATTAGCTATTAAATAATCATAAGCTATAATTTATTTTTTTTCTAATAAAGGCTTTAAATACTTACCAGTATAGGATTCACTAACATTAACTAATCCCTCTGGTCTTCCACTATATAATACACGACCACCCTTATTACCACCCTCAGGGCCCATATCAACAATATAATCAGCAAGCTTAATAACATCTAAATTATGCTCAATAATAATTACTGTTGCGTGTAAATCAGCAATTCTACCAATAACCTCCATAAGTCTCTTTATATCATCTGTATGAAGACCAGTAGTAGGCTCATCTAATAAATAAAGGGTTCTATCTGTAATCTTTGAATGAAGCTCATACGCAAGCTTAACTCTTTGAGCCTCACCACCAGATAGTGTAGTTGAAGATTGACCAAGCTTAATATATCCTAATCCAACATCATATAATGTTTGAAGCTTTGATTTAATCTTAGGGAAGGAATCAAAGAAATAAAGAGCCTTTTCTACTGTCATATCTAATACATCAGAAATACTCATTCCCTTAAATTTAATTTCTAATGTTTCAGATTGGAATCTCTTACCCTTACATACCTCACAGGGTACATATACATCAGGTAAAAATTGCATAGAAATTCTCTTAACACCATCTCCACCGCAAGCTTCACATCTACCACCCTTAACATTAAATGAGAATTTAGATTTATCATAGCCCTTAATCTTCGCATCAGTAGTTTGACTAAATAGATCTCTAATATCATCAAATACACCTGTATAGGTGGCAGGATTACTACGAGGAGTCCTACCAATAGGTTGTTGAGAAATTTGAATAATTCTATCAATTTGTTCTAATCCCTTAATTTCCTTAACAGCTCCAGGTATTATCTTCTTAGATTTATAAAGCTTTACATAAGCATTCTTAAATAATACCTCATTAACTAATGAAGATTTACCACTACCAGAAACACCAGTAACTACAGTAATAACTCCAAGTGGAAATTTAACCTTAACATTCTTTAAATTGTTTTGAGAAGCTCCAATAACCTCAAGATATCTTCCATCTAGTTTTCTTCTTTCCTTAGGAACCTCAATCTTAAGCTTACCAGATAAATATTGACCAGTTATACTATTAGGATTAGCCATAACCTCCTCAGGTGTACCACTAGCTACAACCTCTCCACCATGAATACCAGCCTTAGGTCCAATATCAACTAAATAATCACATGCTCTCATGGTATCCTCATCATGTTCAACAACAATTAAAGTATTACCTAAATCTCTCATTTCCTTTAAAGTTTTAATTAATCTATCATTATCTCTTTGATGCAATCCAATAGATGGCTCATCTAATACATATAAAACTCCTGTTAATTGAGAACCTATTTGAGTAGCCAATCTAATTCTTTGAGATTCACCACCAGATAATGTATCAGCACTACGAGATAATGTTAAATACTCAAGTCCAACATTAATTAAAAACTTTAATCTATCCTTTATTTCCTTTATAGCTAATCTTGCAATCTCAGTTTTCTCAGGAGATAATACTAAATTACTAAACCAATTATAGCATTCCTCAATACTCATATCACATACATCAGCTATACTCTTATCATTAATTAATATATTTAATACTGACTCATTTAATCTTCTACCATGGCAAGTATCACAAGTACGCTCTACCATATAGCCTTCAATCCATTCTCTAATCCAATCAGAGCTTGTTTCAACATATCTTCTTTCAAAGTTAGTAATAACACCTTCAAAGAAATCCTTCTTATCATGATTTCTACCGGATGATGAATTCATCTTAAAATCAATTAATTCGGTTGAACCATAAAGAATAATTCTCTTTTGTTCTTCAGTCAAATCTTTAAAAGGTTTTTCCATATCAATCTTATAATGCTTACATGTTTGTTGAAGCTCTAATCTACTTAAATTATCCTTTTCCCAATTCTTATAAGGAATAATCGCATTATTAGAAATAGATTTATCCGCATCTATTACTAAGTCAGGAGAAACAGATAGCTTCTTACCTAAACCATTACAATCAGGACAAGCTCCTAATGGATTATTGAATGAGAATAATCTAGGCTCTAAATTAGCTAAGCTATAGCCACACATAGGACAAGCATGAATAGTAGAATAAAAATCCTCTTTACCATCACAATAAAGAACACAATATCCATTAGATTCCTTAACAGCTAAATCAACCGCATCAAAGATTCTACTTCTTACTCCCTCTTTCATAATTAGTCTTTCTATAACAACATAAATATCATGTTTCTTTGTTCTTTCAAGACTAATAGACTCCTCAAGCTCTACCATTTCTTTATCAACTAACGCTCTAGTATAGCCCTTCTTTAAATACTTCTCGAATACACCTTTATGCTCACCCTTTTGTCTAAATACAACTGGAGATGTAATATACATTCTTGAACCAATGGGATATTCCATAATCTTATCAACTATTTGATCAATAGATAAAGATGAAATAGGAATTTTATGAGTAGGACAAAAGGGAGTACCTACTCTTGCGAAAAGAACCCTCAAATAATCATAAATCTCAGTAACTGTACCAACAGTTGAACGAGGGTTATGGCTTGCTGATTTTTGATCAATTGAAATTGCAGGAGATAGTCCCTCAATAGAATCAACATCAGGCTTCTCATTAGAACCAATAAATTGTCTAGCAAAGGATGACAAAGATTCAACAAATCTTCTTTGACCCTCCTGATAAATAGTATCAAAGGCTAATGAAGATTTACCACTACCAGATAGTCCAGTCATAACTATTAATTTATTTTTAGGAAGCTCAATATCAATATTCTTAAGATTATTTTCTCTTGCTCCCTTAACAATTATTTTATCATTCATTTTAATTCTCCTTAATTTTCTCTAGGAATTCAGGCTCCTCCATAATATAAATTCCTAAGGCTTTAGCCTTATCATATTTACTACCAGGATTCTCACCTAAAATTAAAATATCAGTTTTCTTACTAACAGATTCAGTTAATGCTCCACCTAAAGACTCAATAATCTTTTTAGCATCGCTTCTACCCATAGAAGCTAAAGTACCAGTAAGAACACATTTCTTATTAGAAAAATAGCTTTCCTTTGCCTCAGTATAACGATATTCCATATTTAATCCTAAATCTCTAAGCTCATTAATAAGCTTAATATTATCATCATTATGCATATAGCTAACCAATTCACTTGCGATAACATCACCAACATCACCAATAGAAATAATATCATCATAGCTAGCATTAATTATGTTATCCATATTTTTAAATTTCTTACAAATAATTTTAGAAACTTTTCCGCCACAATGACGAATACCTAAACCAAATAAAAGACTATCTAAATTATTACTCTTAGAAACATCAATAGAATCTAATAAATTATCGATACTCTTCTTACCTAATCCAGGTAATAATATTAGTTTTTCATAATAATTCTTTAGTTTAAAAATATCAGGAATATTTTTAATAAAGCCTGCTTGATATAATTGTTCACACATCTTATCTCCTAAAGAATCTATATTATAAGCTGGCTTACTAGAAAAATGAATAAGCTTATTAATAATCTTTTCCTCACAATTAGGGTTTATACAATAATAATCTGCTTCTCCACTCTTTCTAACAAGCTTAGTTTTACAGCATGGACATTCAGTTATCATTTCAAAAGGAATAATATCATTTCCTCTTTCCTCTATTACAGGTCTAACAACCTCAGGAATAACATCTCCTGCCTTACGAATAATAATCATATCATTAATATGAATATCCTTTTGAATAATATAATCCTCATTATGTAATGTAGCTTTACTAATTAAAGAGCCTTGAACAAAAACAGGCTTAAATGATGCAACAGGTGTAATAACACCAGTTCTACCAACCTGATAATAAATATCTAAAAGCTTTGTAGAAACCTCTTCAGGTGGAAATTTATAAGCAATAGCCCACTTAGGATATTTAACAGTTTCACCAATAATATCATGTAAATCAATCTCATTAACCTTTATAACAATTCCATCAATATCGTATGGTAAATCCGGTCTTTTTTTACCCATTTCTTCAATATAGCTAAATACCTCATCAATTGTATTACAATGACGATATAAAGGATTAACCTTAAATCCTAAATTCTTCATACTAGTTAAGGCCTCCTCTTGAGTCTTAACCTTTTGATCTAAATTATAATATAAAAAAGCATCTAGATTTCTTTTAGCAGCTATACTACTATCAAGCTGACGAACAGAACCAGCTGCCGCATTACGACAATTCGCAAATAGCTCCTCTTCATTTTCTTCACGCTCTAAATTAAGCTCAATAAAGCTCTTTTTAGGCATAAATATTTCTCCACGAACCTCAATAGTTAATGGATCCTTTAATTTTAATGGAATACTCTTTATTGTCTTAACATTATGAGTAATATTTTCTCCTATAGTTCCATTACCACGAGTAGCACCCTGAACTAATAAACCATTCTCATATTTTAATGATACAGAAAGGCCATCTATTTTTAATTCACATAAATAAGTAGCGTTAGCAGCAACAGACTTAACTCTATTATCAAATTCCTTTAACTCCTCTAAGCTAAACGCATCAGAAAGTGAAGCCATCTTAACACTATGAGTAACCTTTTCAAATTTAGATAATACCTCTCCACCAATTCTATTTGTGGGAGAATCAGAGGTTTTATATTCAGGGAATTTACCCTCAAGTTCAATAAGCTCATTCATAAGCTTATCATATTCATAATCCTCCATAATAGGATTATCATTGACATAATATGCCACTGAAGCTTGATTTAATATTTCCTTTAATTCATTTATTCTATTTAATTCTTCCATAAAAACCTCCAAAACAATCGTTATTATTATACCATTATTATCATTAATTTACTACAAAGTGAGATCTATTTATTTTTAAATAAAAATAATTTGCCATATCCTATTGACTTAAATCTATTAAGGTGTGGAAACCACACCTTAATAGATAAATCTATTGTTATCATATAATTAAGTTAA
>CAKQBG010000030.1 GCA_934216145.1 uncultured Anaeroplasma sp. | reverse complement strand
TATGCTCCGCAGGTAAGAGGACACATTCCCCTTAACCCTTTGTTTTATAATTCCACTTTCATTTTACAACTCACGAAAACGTATTGTTTTTAAAAAAGATAAAATAATGCTTGACAATGTTATTACAGTAGTGTAAAATAAAAAAGGTAAAATAATATGTGGAAAGAAGAAACGCCCGTTTCTCGCCTGATTGATGATGTTGATAGGCAAATGGCTACAAGATAATGGATGAGTTATTGAGTTATTAAAGGGGGCGTTTGTGTCCTCTTTTATTTTTTTCACATTAGGGGGTGAAGAGTATTAACAAGCAAAAGAAAAATACTAACGAAGATATCGTTAATGAGGCAATACGCTGCAAAGAAATGCTAGTTATTACAGATTCTGGAGAAAAGCTTGGTATATTATCAAGAAACAAAGCTTTCCAGGAAGCTGATCAACGTGGATTGGATTTAGTTTTGGTTTCACCAGATGCAAATCCTCCAGTTGCTAAAATGATGGATTATTCTCGTTTCCGTTTTGAGCAACAAAAAAAGCTTAAGGAAATGAAGAAGAAACAAAAGGTAATTGTTGTTCAAGAGATTCAATTATCTCCAACAATTGAGAAGCATGACTTCGAAACAAAGTCAAAGAAGGCAAGAACTATTCTTGAGAAGGGAAATAAAGTTAAAATTTCTCTTAGATTCTTTGGACGTATGATTCAGCATCAAGACTTAGGTGTTGAGATGGTAAATCGTTTTATCGATAGTCTAGCCGATGTATCTACAGTTGAAGCTCCAGTAAAGCTTGATGGTAGATCATTATTTGCTGTAATAGCACCAAAAATAGAGAAATAAGGAGAATTAGGATTATGCCAAAAGCAAAAACACACAGTGGTTTAAAGAAGAGAATTAAAATCACAGCAACAGGAAAAATTAAACGTGGTCATTCATATACAGGCCATTTAAAAACTAACAAGTCTCATAAGCAAAACAAGCAATTATCAAAGGCTGGTTTAGTACATTCAACAGATGAGAAGCGTATTAAGCAATTAATCGCTAACATGAAGTAATTTAGAGGAGGTAAAGGATTATGCCAAGAGTAAAAGGTGGATATACAACAAGAAGAAGACGTAAGGCTGTCTTAAAATTAGCTAAGGGCTATTATGGTTCAAAGCACACATTATATAAAACTGCACATGAACAAGTAATGCGTTCATTACAATATGCATTCCGTGATAGAAAGCAACGCAAGAGAGAATTCAGAAAGCTTTGGATTCAAAGAATCAATGCTGCTTGCCAATTAAATGGTATTAAGTATTCAAGATTCATCAACGGTTTATCAAATGCTGGTATCGAAATCAACAGAAAGATGCTTGCTGAAATGGCTGTTAATGATGCAGAAGGATTTGCAAAGTTAGTTGAGCTTGCAAAGAATGCTGCTCCAAAGGCTAAAGAAGTTGAAAATATCGTAGTTTTAAAGCCAGAAGCTAAGAACTAATAATTAAAATAGCAGAGAAATCTGCTATTTTTTTTGAATTTTGTATAATTAATTTTAAAATGTGCTATAATCATTATATAACGGAGGAATTTATGTTTACTAAAAAGGATAAATTAATTTTAAAATGTATTATTGGTACGTTAGCTCTAGCTTCAATTGGGTTAATAATCTTCTATATACTTGATATAGCAGTATTTGATGCTGGTAATCTAAATTATTTCAATCAGCATTTTTGTATAATGGTTGGATTATTTTTAATAGGATTTATAGCCTTATTATTACCAATGGCTGGAAGACAAAAGTTCGGTGATGGTAAAGGCGATTCAATGATGATTGTAGTAGGCTTTTTATTAATGCTTTGTGGAATTATTTCAGTAATTTATTCCTATTTGAATATCTAATAATAAAATAAATAGAAATTAATTGTATTTTAAGCTGGTTTTGGTTATAATATAAGTGCTAGGAAGATGGCCGTGGAGCTCAAATTATTTTTTAAGGAAGCTGAGAGTTAGCATGTGAGGATGCTCTTAGGTGAGAACCCTAATTGGTAACTATATGGAGGCTTCCATCGTGGTAGACTTCAGTTCTTCACGAACCTTCCTAGACTATATAAAAATTTAGGATTGCGTTTGCAGTCCTTTTTTCATTAAAAAATGTAGCATAATTAATAGAATTATGCTATACTATGTTGACTTTAGGTCGAAAATTATTAGGAAGAGAATTATTTTATGAATGAATTTACAAATTTAAATGTTTCAAGCTCGATTATTGAGCTTTTAGATAAGGAAAATATTTTAAAGCCAACTCCTATTCAAGAGAAATCAATTCCCTTATTATTAAGTGGCAAGGATGTAATTGGACAGGCTCAAACAGGTACAGGTAAAACTTTTTCTTATGCAATTCCTGCAATAATGAAAATTAATGCAGATAGTAAAAATATCCAGGCATTAATTTTATGCCCAACTCGTGAGCTATCATTACAGGTTTCTAATGAAATTAAAAAGCTTATAACAAACAATAAAAAATTAAAGGTATGTACAATTTATGGTGGCGAATCATATGAAAAGCAGTTTAGAGAGCTAGATAGAAAACCTCAAATTGTTGTTGGTACACCAGGTAGAATTATAGATCAAATGGAACGTGGAAAGCTTAATTTTTTTAATATTAATTATTTAGTATTAGATGAAGCAGATGAGATGCTAAAGATGGGATTCCAAGAAGATTTAGAAACTATTTTAAAAACAATGCCAGCTGATAGACAAAATGCATTATTTTCAGCTACATTACCACCATTTATTAAAAATGTAGCTATGAAATATATGAATAATCCTGAAATGATTAAGATTGAAAGCAAATCATTAACAGTTGATTCTATTAATCAAATTGTTTATTATGTTAAAAAGGAATCTAAGCAGGATTTATTAATTAGACTATTAGATTATTATAAATATAAATCTTTAATGATATTTGCGAATACAAAGGCTATGGTTGATGAGCTTGTATTATTTTTACAGGCTAATGGCTTTAAGGCTGATGGACTTCATGGTGATTTAAAGCAATCTTTAAGAGATAGAGTATTACAATCATTTAGAACTAAAAGCATTCAAATTCTAATTGCGACTGATGTAGCAGCTAGAGGTATAGATATTGAAGGAATAGAAGCCATTATTAATTATGATATTCCAAATGAAAATGAGCTTTATGTTCATAGAATTGGTAGAACTGGTAGAGCTGGATCTACAGGTGTAGCTATTACTTTATCTACTTCTAGAGGTAGATCTCGTATTAAAGAGCTTGAAGCCTATACAAAAGGTAAAATTACAGCTTTAGAGATTCCTACTGTTAAGGATATTTATAACTCAATGGATGATAATTTGTATAAGACTATTATGTCTTTAATTGAACAAAATAAGGATAATCATAGCTATGATGCTTTATTAAATAAGCTAGCAAGTAGAATTAGTGATCCTGTTCCTATTATTATTGCTTTATTAGAAATGGCCGATGTTAAAACTAAAAGAGAATATCCTGAAATTGAGGCATTACCTTTAGCTTCATCACGTGAAAGACGTAATAATAAAGAAAAAGGCAATAAGAAGCAAGTTAATTCTAAGGATAGAGATAGAAGTAAAAATAGAAATTCTAAGGCTGTTATCGAAATAAATGTTGGTGAAGCTGATAGAGTTAAGCCTAATCAATTAGTTGTATTATTCCATGATGAGTTAAAAATTCATAGAGAGCATTTTGGAAAAATAGTTATTAAGAAGAAATATACCTTCCTTGAAGTAAATGAGGAGGCATTACGCTTCCTTAAGGGTATGAATAAGGTTAAGATTAACGGTAAAAGTCTAAATTATCGTATTGTGGACTCATTACCTAGATAAGGAGAAAATTATGCGTATTGTTGGTGGTAAGCTAAGACATAGAATTATTGAAATGACTAATCTTGAAACGACAAGAGAGACTCAAGATAAGGTTCGTGAGGCCATCTACAATAGTATAGGACCTTATTTTGATGGTGGAGTTGCGTTAGATTTATTTGCTGGGTCTGGTGCGATGGGAATTGAAGCCTATTCAAGAGGCATTGATCATATTTATTTAAATGATTTAGAAAAAAAAGCAATTGATATTTGTAAAAAAAATTGTAAAACTCTTGGTATTACAGATGTTACATTTACTAATTTAGATTATAAAGAATTTTTAAAAACTATTGATTCTCACTTTGATTTGGTTATATTAGATCCCCCATATCGAATGGATAATGTTGATGAAATTTTAAATTTAATAGAACCTTTAGTTAATAAAAATGGAATTGTTGTTTTTGAAATGGGAATCGAATCTAAATATAGTCTTGAAATTGGTTCATTGATTTTTAAAAAAGAAAAGAAATACGGAATAAAAAAGGTTGTAACCTTTATTAGAGGTGATAATTAATGTATTATAAGGATATTGTGAAAATATACAAGAAAATGGTTAAAAAGGATTATTGGAGTTATTTTACTGTAAAGGATATTTTCTCACTTAAAAGTGATCAAGGCGATGATTCAGTATTTGTATTTGTTGATAATGATGTTGCGAAGTGCTTTGGTATACAGTTATTCTATAATCCTACAGGCTTAAACTTTCTACATGATGCCCTAACTATAAAAAATCCTCTAAGTGGCTTTATACTAGAACCTGAAATGTTTTCATCAGCATTATTACCATCATCAGCTTTATCTGATGAAGAAAAACTATTTATTAGAGAACAAGGCTGTAATGTGAAAAAGGAAAATAATTTAGTAATTTATTCTTATAAAGTAGGATATGCTAGAAAATTATGTAATGAGGACGAGCTAAATTTATTTTTAGATCATATGTGCTATATGGACTCATTATTAGATCAAAAGTTATCTGAGGTTATTGATAATATTAATGCTAATAATATTAATCAGGCTTATTTCTTTATAGATGAAGCTAAATTTATGCTTACTAAATTTTCCCAAGAAAGCTTTGAATCATTTCCAAAGTTATCTCCTGTTTATAAACCTTTTGCTGAACAATATAAAGACTTTACTCCTATTGATGATGAGGGGTATATAATAACAATGTCATTACCAATTATTTTTGAAAGAAATGAAGAAACTCCTGTTTTATTAGTTTTTAATTATCCTAATTCTAATAGATTATATTTTGATTATATATTATCAAATTCTCAAAATGCTAAAAGAGGTATTTATATCCCATTAGATAATGCTTTTAGTAAAATAGGTATACCAGTAGAATTAATTGTTAATAATAGATTTATATATTCAAATATCTATAAAACTATGAATCTTGCAGGCATAAATTTAAAGTTTTCAAATGATATTCCAAAATTTAGTAATATTAAGGATTTCTCTAAAATATTTAAATATTTAGATTCTAATATTGACCTTATTACTGGTGGTGCTTATATTTACGATAAAAAAAGTGCTAATATTATCTTATCCGAACTCTGTAATAAATTAAATGAAAATAAAAATGATTATTTATTTGATTCTGATGATAATTATGAGTATAATGTAGATAATGATACTGATAATTCAAATGAGATAAGTTAATAGGGAGGTATTTATGAGAGTTGGTATTGATGTTGGTGGTACAACAGTTAAGGTTGGCTTTGTTGATGATTATAAGCTTGTATTATCCTATGAGGTTAAAACACAAAAAGAAACTTTATTTGATGATGTGTTAAAATCTATTAAGGAGGTAGCAGAAAAGAATCATTACAAAATTGATTTTGTAGGATTTGGTCTACCGGGTGTTGTTATAGACAATATTATTATTAATTTAACTAATATTGGTATTAAAAATTATGATTTAAAGAAAAAATTTAATGAATATTTTGATATTCCTGTTGCAAGCAGTAATGATGCAAATGTTGCAGCATTAGGAGAAGCAGTATGTGATAAAAATGCTCCTAAATCAAGCTATATGATTACTTTAGGTACTGGTGTAGGTGGAGGTTATGTTTTAAATGACCAAGTTGTTAATGGTGCTCATGCCTCATGCGGTGAAATAGGTCATATGGTTGTTGATTTTAAGCATAAGTATAAATGTGCTTGTGGACTTTCTGGTTGTCTTGAGACTGTATCATCAGCTACTGGTATTGTTAGATTAGCAAAGGAATATTATAATAAATATAAAACATCCTTAAACTATGATACAATGACTGCTAAGGATGTTATGGATGCAGCTAAAAATAATGATGAGCTTGGATTATATGTTTATGAAATGGTTTGTGATTATTTAGGATATGCTATTTCTATTATTTCATGTACAACTGATGTAGAAACCTTCTATATTGGTGGTGGCGTGTCTAAGGCAGGAGAGTTCTTATTAAATGGTATTAAAAAGGCCTTTAATAAGTATGCTTTCTATGGTTTAAAGAGTACTAAGATTGAATTAGCTAAGCTTGGAAATGATGCAGGTATGCTTGGAGCGGCTTATTTGATTAAAAATATTTAAGAGGTGTAAATTTGGAAAAAAAGAAGAGTTTTTTTGAGAAGTATGGCTTAATTAGCTCTGTAATATGTTATTTATTATTCTTTGTTGTTTTCTCATCTTTCGTTATTATTATTCTTTATTATATTTTTGCAAATATTAATGGTCTAGATGCTTCTAAATTATTAGAGATGTCTGGTATTCAATT
Source organism: uncultured Anaeroplasma sp. (assembly GCA_934216145.1). GTDB lineage: Bacteria > Bacillota_I > Bacilli_A > Acholeplasmatales > Anaeroplasmataceae > Anaeroplasma. Next base: position 16,436 of record CAKQBG010000030.1, on the reverse strand, counting down.
TCAAACAAAAGAAGATTTAGATAAATTCTATGCATACGGAGATATTTATGTTAGAAACTATGCTTTATGTAATGGATGGGCTAATTTTATAGGATATTTTCTATCATTTTTAGGTATAACTATTTCTTTGTTTTATTTCTTAAAAAATGATTTCATTTCTTTTAAGAATAACTTTTTAAAGCTATCTTTATATACATTAATATCAGCAATAGTATTTTACGCTATTGTAAGTGTTGTTGATGTATTAGTTGGTCTTGGAGTTCCTGATTCACAAAATCAAAACACAATTGAAATTATTATGCAAAATGGTGGAGCTGTGCCAATGATTATTACAACAGTAATATTAGCACCTATTGTAGAGGAATTAATATATCGTAAGGTTGTATTTGAATATGCCAAAAAGATTAGTATTCCTTTAGCGTATATTATATCAATTGTATTATTCTCTTTACCTCATATGCTATCAACAGATATAAGCTCTGTTGGAGTAGGTGTGTGGCTATTACAATTAGTACCATATGTAGCTAGTGCAGGTTTACTTGCTTTAATTTATCATAAATCTAATTATAATATTTACACAACAATTATTATTCATTTACTTAATAATTTCTTAGCAGTGATTTTGATTTTTATTTAGGAGGTTTTTATGCTAAAGAAGAAAATATCTCAATATAATAAAAGCTATGTTGATGAAATAAAAAATAAATATGCTATATTAACCTGTGGAAATAAAGAAATAGGTTTTAATGGTATGACAGTATCATGGGGTGGAATTGGTGAGCTTTGGGGATTAGATGTAATATTTGTGTTTGTTCGTAAATCTAGATACACATATGAATTTATTGAAAAATCAGATTCTGTTACCTTATCATTTTTAAGTGATAATTATAAAGAAGCGAAGGCTTTATTTGGCTCTAAATCAGGAAGAGATATGGATAAATTTAAAGAAGCGGGATTACACCCTGCCTATGATCCAGATTATAATGGCTATTATCCTTGTGAGGCTGATTATGTATTTAAGGCTAAAAAACTTTATTCAATTGATATTCCATATGATAAATTACCAGATAATATTAAAGATAGATATTATAGTAATGGTGATATGCATACAATGTATGTTTGCGAAATTAAGCAATTCTTGGTAAATGAAGAATGAGGAAAAATATTCTTTTTGACTTAGATTCAACGCTTTTACAAATGGATCAAGATGAATTTATTAGACAATATATTTATACCTTAAACTTAAAGATTAAGGAAATTGGTAAGGATAAGGAATTCATTAATTATTTTTTAAAGTCAGTTTATTGTACCATTGAAAATAATGGAGATAAAACTAATGAGGATTTATTTTGGTCATTATTAGATTTAAAATATCCTAACTCAAGACAATATGAACCATTCTTTGATAGTTTCTATAAAAATGAATTTAGAAATATTAGCTCTATTGTAGATAAGAATAATACTACAAAATTATTAATAGACGCACTAAAGGGTAGAGGCTATAATTTAATATTGGCTACTCAGCCTATTTATCCTTTAGCAGCAACATTAGAAAGAATGAGCTGGTGTGGATTAAAAAAAGATGATTTTTCTTATATAACATCTTATGAGAATTCTCATTATTGTAAGCCTAATAAGAAGTATTATGAGGAAATATTAGCTAATCTTAATCTAGACACAAAGGATTGTGTAATGATAGGTAATGATATGGATGATGATTTTAAAGAATTACCTGTAGAAATTGATAGAATTATTATTCTTGATTATTTAATTAATACGAATAATAAAGAAATTAACTTTAAAAAATTATATTTAAATGATTTATTAAATGAAATAATAAATGATTAATAGACACTATATTTAATATAGTGTTTTTTTTATAAAAAAATCCCTATTATTAAATAATAAGGATCTAAGTGTTATTTCTCAAAAATAATATTTAATTCAGTTAATAGATCATTTCTATCTCTATCTAAAACATAGGAGAACTCGTCTAAAATAAGTTTTAGTGCGTCCTTCATAGCGGCTTCATCAGTGGCGTGTAGCTTTCTACCTTTTCCTTTTAAGCCATTTTGATGAAGCTTAATTGATTTAATAAGCTTTAAGGTTTCACGTCTATTTCCTTTTTTAATTGTATCAGAAAATTCTTTTTTTCTTTCATTGTCATTATTAATCCAATATGTATCAATAAAAGGAATCTCATTTATTATAGTTGATATTTCATCTTTAGTTAAAAGAGGAAGAACTCTAGACATTATTAATGAATTAGCAGTTGGAATTGTTATTTCGGTTTTTGAATCTGTAAGAGGTATTAATACAAAATATTCATTATTATTACCATTTAAATTCATCGTGATACGATCTTTTATTTTACAAATTCCATAAGTTGTATAAATGATAATATCATTAATTTCTAGCATGCTACAACCTCCCTAAAGTTTTAACAAAGAATTACCTATAGAATTATTATATCATATTTTATCAAAAAAGACAAAAATAAATATTTTTTTCTATACTATTTTATCTAAATATTATATAATATGTTTTGAAATTTATGGAAAGAGTATTATTATAAATGATAGACAATTATAACGATTTTAAGATGTTTATTTCAAATTTAAATACTAAACCAAGACTTTTATTACATGCTTGCTGTGCACCATGTTCAAGTCATACCTTACTTTTACTTAAGGATTATTTTGATATTACTATTTTCTTTTCTAATGACAATATTTACCCCTCAAATGAGTTTTATAAAAGACTAGAGGAAATAGAATGTTTCGTTAAGAAAATAGATAATAATATAAATGTAATTTTTGATTCCTATAAGCCAGAGGATTATTATAATTCAATAAAGGGACTTGAGGAATTAGGCGAAAAAAGTAAAAGATGCTATAATTGTTATAAATTAAGATTAGAAAAAACTGTTCAAATGGCTAAAAGAGAAAATTTTGATTTTTTCACAACAACTCTATCCATTTCTCCTTATAAGGTTGAAAAATGGATTAATGAAATTGGCTATATGCTAGAAGATAAATATGATGTAAAGTATTTATATTCTAATTTTAAAAAGGAAGAGGGCTATAAACATTCTATTGAGCTATCAAAGGAATATTCCTTATATCGACAGGATTATTGTGGCTGTAAATTTTCATTAGAGGAAAGAGAGAAATATGATCGAATTAAAGAAGAAAACCAAAGTTAGAAAACTTAATCTCGATATTCATAAAAGAATTATATTTGTAAGTGATATTCATGGTGATATTTCTTCTTTTAAAGATGGTTTAAATAAAGTAGGATTCTCTAAAGATGATTATTTATTTATCATAGGAGATATTATTGAAAAGGGTGAGCTTGGTAAGAATATAGAAACATTACGTTATGTAATGGAATTATCAAAAATGCCTAATGTTTATCCTATGAGTGGGAATTGTGATGAGGTTTTTAGATTTATTTTACCTGAAGATCAAAATCAAAAGCTTTTAAAATATATTAATGAAAAGAAAAGAAGTATTCTAACTGATATCGCAATTGAAAATAATTTCCCTATTTCCTATGATATGGATGTTAATAAATTTAAGGAAATGATAATGGATAAATATAAAGAATTTTATGATTTCATTGATTCACTTGATGATTTAATTATTATTAATAATGAAATAGTATTAGTTCATGGCGGTATTGATGATATTAATAATATTCCTGAATACGCAATTTCATTATTAAAATATGATAATTATTATGAATTAGCTAAGCCTCAAAAGTATATTACAATTGTAGGTCATTATCCTACAAGAAATTATCGAAAGGATATTTCTAATTGTAATCCTATTTTTGATTTTAGAAAGAGAATTATTTCTATAGATGGTGGAAATCATATTGTTAAGGGTGGACAGCTTAATTTTGTTATACTTGAATCTTTAGCTTCAATGAGCTTTAGATTTACCTATACTGATCATTATGAGAAATATATAATGAAGAAGGATGCAATATATGATAAACCTTCAACATTAATCAATTTAACTTATCAGGATAACGAAATCGAAATTCTTGATACTGATTTAGATTATTATTTTGTTAGACATATTAGAACTAATACTGAAATGTGGGTTCATTCATCATTTGTTTATAAGGATGAGACTAATAATAAATATTATTCATATGATGCGACTAACCAGTTTTTATCTGTAAGAAGTGGTGATACTATTTCAATTATAAAAAGAGGATTACCATATAGTGTTATTAAGCATGATGGTAATATTGGACTTATTGATACAAAGTATATTACAGATGATATTCAAATATAAGGTTTATAATAAAGCTACTATTAGAGAATATTTGTTACAATATCATTTATCTAAATCTAAAATTTATACTTTGTTTTTAGAGAAAAGAGTCTTAATCAATGATGTTGTTGCTAAAGAGAATAATATTGTTGATAATGGTGATATTGTTTCTATAATATTAAATGAAAAAATTGATTATAAGCCAGTTAATAAAAAATTAGATATTGTTTATGAGGATGATTATTTATTAATCTTTAATAAACAAAAGGGAATTATTATTCATGATGATAATAAGGATAAAACTAATTCATTATCTAATATTGTTGCAGGATATTATCAGGAAAAGGGATATGATTTAAATGTTCGTTTTTGTCATAGACTTGATTTTGATACTACTGGTATTATTATTTATGCAAAGGATATATTAATGCATTCATATATTAATTATATTATTTCAACTCATGAGCTTAAAAGATATTATCTAGCTATAGTAGAGGGGAAATTAAACGTAAAAGAGGGTGTCATTAATTTACCTATAGGTGATGATAGACATAATTCTAAGAGAAAAAGAGTGTCTAATACTGGCAGTCCTTCTATAACTAATTATAAGGTTATAAAGGAATATAAGGATTATTCTTTAGTTTCTTTATTATTGGAAACTGGTAGAACTCATCAAATTAGAGTTCATATGTCATATATAGGTCATCCTTTAATTGGAGATACATTATATGGTGGTAGTACTAGGTATTTAGATAGAATAGCTTTACATTCATATAAGCTTTTCTTTTATCATTTAGCCTTAAATAAAAATATAAGCTTAGAAATAGAGCTTCCAAAGGATATGATGGAACTTTTATGAAATTAAGATATAGAATAATTATTTGTGTTAGCATATTATTAATAGCATTAGGTATTATTTTATTTTTCAATATTCCTAGATTGAAATATGAATATAGCTCTAGCTATGATGGCTATCTAGTATCTTATGCCTATGGAGATAGTAGTGAATATGTTATTCCTAGTAATTATAAAGGAAAAAAGGTTTGTGGCTTTTCTACACGTGCTTTTTATAAGCATAAGAGATTAGAAAAGATTACATTTGAGGATAGTAGTAATATTGAGATTATTGGTAGATTAGCATTTGCAGAATGTGATAATTTAAAAGAAATTGATTTATCATATGTCAATATTATTGAAAGAGGAGCCTTTAATTATGATTATTCTTTGAATAATATTACTTTAGGAGCTACTATAATAGGTGGTGGTGCTTTTTATAAATGTACGGGATTAGATAATATTATTTTAAATAATACTATTAATATTGGCTCATTAGCTTTTTCAGAAACTAATATTAAAGAGATTACTATACCTAATACTTGTACAACTATTGGAGTTGATGCGTTTAAATATTGTGATAATTTAAATTGTATTAATGTATATGGTAATACCTTGAAGAATAATAATCATTTATTTAGTTATAATGTTAATGTTATTGGTTAATTATGGAGGATTTTATGGAAAAGCCTATTTTAATTTTAATTGCTGGAGGTACAGCTAGTGGTAAAACGACTGTTGTTAGTAAGCTTTTATCACATTTTGATGCGAATAGTGTATCTATTTTAGCAATGGATAATTATTATAAAAGAAATGATAATATTTCTTTAGAGGAAAGAAAAAAGATAAATTATGATCATCCTGACGCAATTGATATGGAATTACTTAAAAAGCATATTATTGAGCTTTTAAATAATAAAGATATTGATTGTCCTGTTTATGATTTTATTAACCATAATAGAAGTAATGAAATTATTCATATAAAGCATACGCCTGTTATTATTGTTGAGGGTATTTTAGCTTTATATGATAAGAACATTAGAGATTTAGCTGATATTCAAATATTTGTTGAGAGTGAAGCAGATATTAGATTTATTAGAAGACTAAGAAGAGATATTAAGGAACGTGGTAGAGATGTTGATGATGTAATTAGACAGTATCTATCAACTGTTAAGCCAATGTATGATGCTTATGTAGCACCTACAAAGAGATATGCTGATATTATTATTCCTAATGATACTAAGCATGATATGGCAATTGATATTTTAGCAACAAAAATTGATAATATTATAAAGAAGTAGAGCTTTCCTTCTTTTAATTAGAGATTTATTAAAACCTAATAAAAGCGTAACTACAAATAGATTAATTTTAAAATATGCCCTATAAGGTAGACACATAAAAAATGTGATTTTACTTTGTAGGGTCTTTTTGTCGTTGTATAATAAAATTATAAGAAATGAGTTGATTATATTGGTGAAAATTATTTTACACCTAAGCAGGTTGAACAATAATAAATAAATATGTTAAACATGTTTTAGAAAAAGCAATTATATACACTAAGGAATTTAAAGAAGTTTTTATGAATGAATATAATTTAGGAAAATTATCTTCAAATAATAACGGAAATGGGATTTGATCCACATATATTAGGTGGATCTAGAATCCATCAAATAAGCTGTAGAATCAGGAAGCAATCAAAGCGTCCCGAAGGTTTTAAAGACACTAGAAGTAAATCATCAGGAAGAACTAGAACTAGGGATTAACACAAGAGAAATTAATAGAATGTCAAAAACAAGTAATTGAACTAAAGGCAAAGGTGGAATTCCTATCCCTCTAAAGAAGAGCCGAGAGGAAAGCAAGTTGGAAGGAAAAGTTAAAGAAATCTTCAAAATAATATATAAAATGACACAACGAAAAAAGGATAAATAAATATTAAATTGCCATGTACTACTCTAGAGTATAAGGATTAGAATATTATAATTATATTAAGAATTTAACGAATAATAAATATATATTACGTGTAGAAAAAGATAAAAATGATTTTGAATTGATACTTAAAGCATTTAAAGATAAGAATCGTAAAAAAAGATGCTAGAGGCATTAAGATGACGTTTGAACGTCAATTGGGTATAATTATAAATCTTAAGAAAATACGCCTTTTAATAAAAAAAATTGAGTTGTTTTGCCTAATTAGGAAAGCAAATCCATATAGACGTATGCAAAAAGCATTGGAACAAAAAGTTATTATGAAAATATTCTTAATAGAAAATTTTATGAAGCTAACCCTGGTGAGTACTTGTTAACTGATATTACATATATAATTTATGATCCTAATAGAAATAAGGCATATTTATCTACTATCAAAGATGCAACTACTAGAGAAATACTAGCATATAAATTATCTCAAACTCTTGATGTAGAGTATGTATTAGGTACTGTAAATCAATTATTTCAAAAGCATAGTAAGCTTGTAATAAATAATACCCTTATTCACTCTGATCTAGGATGTCGTTATACATCATTTATATATCAACAATCATTAAAGTATTTAGAGATTACGCAATCAATGTCAAGAAGAGGAAATTGTTGGGATAACACTCCACAGGAATCTTTCTTTGGTCATATGAAAGATGAGTTAAAGATTAAAGAATGTTTAAGTTTTGATGAACTACAAGTAGAAATAGATGATTACATGGATTATTTTAATAATTATAGATATCAATGGGACTTAGAAAAACGGAGTCCAGTTGAATATAGAATATATCTTTTTGATGTGGCAATATGTTATTACATAAAAAGAAACTAATCATGAACCAACACAATTAGTTTCCAATTAAATATTAAGTTTGTATTCTCCTAGGGAAATGAAAATATATACACAAATAATTACGCTTTTTTTATAAGTGTCCTTGACTTATGTTACATATTAAATAACTATTGGATGAGTTTTTTTTAATTAGGTTTAAGCACTTAATCAAAACCTAATTAGGAATGTTTTTTAGTTCTTTTAAAAAAAGGAAATCATTGATTTCCTCTTTAATAAATTACTTTATATCCTTAATGAATGCTTTATAAGCTAGATAAGCTTCATAAACATCAACCTTTGATACAACCTCACATGGGGCATGCATTGAAAGAACAGGAATACCAGCATCAATAACATTCATAGCATAGTTACCAAGAATGTAAGCTATTGTTCCTCCTCCACCAACATCTACCTTACCAAGTTCTGCAGTTTGGAAATAGATATCATTTGAATCCATTACATTTCTAATTTGAGCCATAAATTCAGGAGCTGCATCGTTGCATCCACTCTTTCCTCTAGCACCCGTATATTTATTGAATGTAATACCTTTTCCTAAATATGCAGCATTTTTAGATTCAAATACTTGTGGATATAATGGATCAAAGCCAGCAGAAACATCGCTTGATAGCATCTTTGTGTTAGTTAATGCATGTCTTAACTTTAAATCATTATATAATGTTTGCTTATTAATTAATTCAGCAAGAACATTTTCAAACCATTTAGAATGTGCACCAGTTGCACCAACAGAACCGATTTCCTCTTTATCAACTAGCCATGCACAAACTGTTCTATCGCATACATCACTATCTAATACTGCTCTTAAAGAAGTATAAGCACACACTCTATCATCATGGCCATATCCAATTACCATTGAACGATCAAAGCCAAGGTCTCTTGCTTTTCCTTGAGGTACAATTTCTAATTCGCTTGATAAGAAATCCTCCTCTTCAATTCCATATAGCTCCTTTAATAGTTTTAATACTACAGCCTTAACTGCATTCTTTTGTTCACCATCAAGTGGCATATGTCCCACAGTAATATCTAAATCTTCACCTTCAATTACCTTAGTACCAGGCTTTGTATTTTTATCCTGTGCTAAATGTGGTAATAAATCTGTAATACAGAATACTGGGTCAGTATCGTTTTCCCCAATTGCAATATCAACAATAGAACCATCCTTCTTGCATACAACACCATGAATAGCTAGAGGTCTAGTAACCCATTGGTATTTAACGATACCACCATAGTAGTGAGTATCTAATAATGCCATATCCTTATTTTCATATAATGGATTTTGCTTAACGTCAATTCTTGGTGAATCGATGTGAGCACCTAATACATTAATACCATTTTCAATTGGCTCATTACCAATGATAAAGGCACAAATATTTTTACCCATATTAGTAGCATAAAGCTTATCACCTGTATGAATCTCATTTACAGTATTAATATCCTTATAGCCATTTTTTTCTAATAACTCTATAGAATATTTAACACATTCACGTTCTGTTTTACAAGTAGAGATGAAGTCCTTATAATCTTCATTAAACTGCATTAAGGCATCAATTTTATTGCCTGTATATTTTTTCCATGCATTTTTTCCGTACATTTTTCTTTCCTCCTTAAATTTTATGCTAGTATTATAGCATTTTTATGAATAATATTAAAGTATAAATCAAGAATATTATTCTATATTGCATTATAACACAGTTGAATGATTTGTCAATTGTTTAAATGAAATCAATATAATAAATAATCTAATTAATAGAAGAATACTTTTGAATGAATAGGAATATGTTAAATCAGGTGAAGAATATGGCTAATATTCTATTTATTGCATTATTATTAATAGGTATTATTTATAGCCTATTTACAAATAGATTCTATGATGTAACAATTGTTTTACTTGAAAGTCCTATAAGTTCATTTTATCTTTTCGTTGAAATATATGCTTTATTAATCTTTTGGGGTGGCATTTTAGAAATAGTAAAGGATAATGGATTACTTAAGATTTTAAGTAAATTAGTTATAAAAATAATACATCCTCTATTTAAAAATCTAGATAAGGATTCATTAGCCTTACAATATATCGCAATGAATTTAATAGCGAATATGTTATCGATGGGAAGTGCAGCTACTCCCTTTGGATTAAAGGCGATGAAGGAACTTCAAAAAAATAGTAATGATAAAGAGGATGCAACACCAGAAATGATTACATTCCTTCTAATTAATACTTCAGGGGTATGTTTAATTCCTACAACTGTTATCGCTATAAGAAATTCAATGGGAAGTACTAATCCTGTAGCTATTGTGACATTAACAATAATAATTTCAATAATTGTTACTATTACAGCTATTTTATTTGATTTAGGGGTGAAGAAGCTTGCAAAATCTTAGCTATTATATTATTTTAGGGTTTATTATTCTAACCCTTATTTTTTCTATTATTAATAAAAATAATGCTTATCAATCATTTATTAATGGTGCTAAGGATTCAATGAAAATGGGCTTTGAGTTATTTCCCTACTTATTAGTAATGATTGTATCTGTTCAAGTCTTTAAGGCTTCAAAAATATTAAATGATTTATTAAAAGATTTACCAATTCCTCATGATTTAATACTACAAGGAATATTTAGGCCAATTTCATCTCATGCTTCATTATCATTAATGATTGAAATTATGAAAAAATATGGAGTGGATTCTAATATAGGTTTTATTTCGGCTATATTGCAGGGTGGAAATGACACAACTGTTTATGTAATGGGATTATATTTTGGTGTATGTGGAATTAAAAAGACTCATCATGCTTATATAGTAGGAATAATTTGTGATTTAATTTGTTTTATTTTATGTTTATTATTATTTTTTATTTTTATGTAAATTAATAAAATTGGTTAAATTTAACATACTGACAAATAATAATGTATGAATACATTAAGCTCATCCTAAAAACTAATTATCGTTTTTGTGTTGTATTTTGACTATTTTTTTAGTATAATTTATTTTGTGGTGATTGTCGTGGATGATAATAAGGAAAGATTACAAAAGGTAATGGCAGCATGTGGTGTTGCGAGTAGAAGAAAATGTGAAGAGCTAATAACCTCTAATAGAGTTAAGGTCAATGGTGAAATTGTATCTGAATTAGGTACTAGGGTATCTAAGAAAGATATAATTGAGGTTGATGGAAAACTAATAACTCGTCAGGAGCTTGTTTATTATGTAATGAATAAGCCTACTGGCTATATAACTACTGTATCAGATGATAGAGGTAGAAGAACAGTTATGGATTTAATTGATCCTGAGACTAAAAAGACTAGAATTTTCCCTATTGGAAGATTAGATTATGATACTTCAGGTGTTTTACTTTTTACTAATGATGGAGACTTATCTTATAGACTTACTAGAAGTCAAAAAGAAGTTGAAAAGACTTATCAAGTTAGAGTTAATGGTATTATAAATCAAGATGCTGTAACCAATCTTATTAAGGGTGTTCTTATTGATGGAACAATTACAAAAAGAGCCTTAGTGGATATTATATCATTTGATAGAAAGAATAATTCGTCATTGATTTCTATAACTATAACTGAGGGTCGTAATAGACAGGTTAGAAAAATGTGTGAGGCAGTTGGCTTTGAGGTTAAAAAGCTTAAAAGAGTAGCCTTTGGTGGTATTACTCTTGAAGGATTAGGTGTTGGTGAATATAGAGCACTTAAGCCTCACGAAATAAAGAAACTATATAGTTTATAGGATATTGAGGTAAATATGGATAATTTTGTTGTTGCGATAGACGGTCCAGCAGGTAGTGGTAAATCTTCTATTTCGAAGGCTATTGCTTCTTTGCGTGGATTTACTCATATCGATACTGGCGCTATGTATAGAGCTGTTACTCTAGAGGCTTTAAGACGTGGTATTGATATTTATGATGAAACTAAATATGATTTTTTAAATGAAATAAATGTAATTTATTCTAATAATATTATTTATTTAAATGGAATAGATGTTAATGGTTTAATTAGAACTGAGGAAATAACAAATTCAGTTTCTCAGGTTTCAAAAGTTAAAATTGTAAGAGAAAAAATGGTTGAATTTCAAAGAGAATCTTGTAAGAATGGATTAGTAATAATGGATGGTAGAGATATTGGTACTATCGTTGTTCCTAATGCTGATTTAAAAATTTTCCTTACAGCAAGTGCTAAGGAAAGAGCTAAAAGAAGATGTCTTGAAAATGAAAAACTTGGAATTGAATCTGATTTTGAAACTATTTTGAATGAAATAAAGGTTCGCGATTATAAGGATTCACATCGTGAAATTGCTCCATTAAAAATTGCTAAAGATGCAGTATTACTTGATACTACAAGCTTAAGCTTTGATGAGGTCTGTAATAAAATAATTAATTTAATAGATAAGAGGATGAAGGAAATGGAAGAGAAAAATACAATGGAAAATTTTGAAATGAAGGAATTAAAGCCTAGAGACTTAGTTAAGGGCAAGATTGTTTTAATCAAGGATGACAAGACAATTTTTGTTGGAATAGATGGTTGCTTTACTGAGGGTACAATGCATTTAGATCATTATACTAAGGATGCTAGTGTTGAATCTTTCAAGGATATTGTTAAGGTTGGAGACGAGATTGAAGCTGAGGTTATGAAGGTTAGTGAGGATAGTATTTTCTTATCTCGTTTAAATTTATTAAAGCATGAAAACTTTTTAAGTTTAGTTTCTAAAAAAGAAAATAATGAAAACATTGAAGTTGTTGTTAAGAATGAGGTTGAAGGTAAAGGCTATAACTGCTTATACCAAGGTGTAAGCTTATTTATGCCTATGAGCCAATCAGGAAGCAATGTTAAACTTGGTAGTAAGGTATTAGTTCGTATTATTGAGCTTGATGAAAAGAAGCATAGAGGTGTTGTTTCTCAAAAGGTTATTGAGCAAGAGGAATACCAAAAGAATAGAGAAGCTGAATATGAATCTATTAATGAGGGTGATGTTTTAACTGGTACTGTTACAAAGGTTGAAAAGTATGGTGCATTAGTTAAATTTAATTATGTTCAAGGCTTATTAAAGACTAATCAGGTTTCTCATAGCTTTATTGATATTAATAAGGAATTACATGTTGGCGATAAGATTGAAGTTAAGGTTTTATCTAAGAATAATAATAAACTTGAATTATCTAGAAAAGCTTTATTAAAGACTCCATTTACTTTATATGCTGAAGCTCATAAGGTTTCTGATAAAGTAGTAGGTAAGGTAGTAAATAAGCTTCCATTTGGATTATTATTAGAATTAGCTCCTGAGGTTAAGGGATTACTTCATAATTCAGAATATTCTCATAATCCTAATGATAATTTCCAAGCATCAGTTGTTATCGGAGATGAGGTTGAGGTAGCTATTATCGCAATTAATCTTGAGAAGGAAAAAATCTCTTTATCTAGAAAGGCTTTAATGGACAATCCTTGGGATAGAGTTAAGGCTCATGAGGGAGACCTTGTTGATGTTAAGGTTACTGAGGTTAAGGAAAACGGATTAGTTGTTGAGGCTTTAGGTGTTGATGGATTTGTACCTTTAAATGAAGCAACATTAGAGCGTAAGAATGATTTAGCAAGCTACTATTCAGTAGGTGATACTGAGAAGGCTTATATTATGGAAATTAAGCCAAGAGAGTGGAAGCTAAGATTATCTATTCGCAAGTATTTAGCAGAGCAAGAAAGAAAATCTTATGAAAAGTATCTTAATGAAGAGGAAAAGCCTACTACATTAGGAGATGTTTTTAAGGATAGCTTAAAATAATAATATAATTTATATTGGTGGTGAATAAAATGTTACCAAAGGTAGCGATAGTTGGTAGGCCAAACGTTGGTAAGTCTACATTATTTAATCGTATCATTGGAGAAAGATTATCCATTACTGATGACCAGCCAGGAGTTACAAGGGATAGAATCTATTCAAAAGCATCCTGGCTTTCTAAGGAATTTTTCGTGATTGATACAGGGGGAATTGAGATAAGTGACGCTCCATTCCAAACTGAGATTAAGGCACAAGCAGAAATTGCAATGGAAGAGGCTGATGTCATCGTATTTGTTGTGGATTGTCGTAGTGGTGTTACTGATGATGATACATTTATAGCAAAGCTTTTATATAAAACCAAAAAGCCAGTTTTACTTGCAGTTAATAAGGTTGATGATCAAAAGTTTAAGGAGAATGTTTATGAATTCTATTCTTTAGGCTTTGGAGATCCTATTCCATTATCAAGCTCTCATGGTATTGGTGTTGGTAATTTACTAGATTCAGTTATTAATCATTTTCCTATTGAAAAGGTTGAAGAAAATGATGATGCAATAAAATTTTGTTTAATTGGTAGACCTAATGTTGGTAAGTCTAGTCTTACAAATACATTATTAAATGATAATAGAGTTATTGTTTCTGATATAGCTGGTACAACAAGAGATACAATTGATACTCGCTTTAAGGCTAATGGTAGAGAATACGTAGTTATTGATACTGCTGGTTTACGTAAGCGTGGAAAAATTTATGAAAATGTTGAAAAATATTCTGTTATTCGTAGTGTTGATGCGATTGGTAGAAGTGATGTTGTTCTTTTAGTTTTAGATGCATCTACAGGTATGATTGATCAGGATATGCATGTTGGACAATATATTGAAGAATATAATAAGCCATGTATTATTGTTGTTAATAAATGGGATTTAATTGAAAAGAATTCTAAGACAATGCAAGAATGGACAGATGATATTCGTAGTAATTTTAAATATTTATCTCATGCTCCAATTGTCTTTTTATCTGCTAAAGAGAATAAGAGAGTTCATACTCTATTCCCTTCAATAATTGAAGCATATGAGGCATATCATCGTCGTATTCAAACATCTACATTAAATGATGTTATTGCTGATGCAGTTGCTATGTTCCCACCTAGTGAATTTAATGGTGGCAAAATTAGAATTTATTATACATCACAGGTTGGAGTTGAGCCACCTACATTTGCAGTATTTGTAAATGAACCTAAATATTTACATTTCTCTTATTATAGATATTTAGAAAATCAAATTAGAAAGAATTTTGATTTCTTTGCAACCCCAATTAAACTAGAATTTAGAAAGAGGGATTAATTATGAATATATCTATAATCGGTGGGGGTGCTTGGGGTACTACATTAGCTCAAGCATTATCAGATAATGGTAATAATGTTTTAATTCGAGATATTAATGCTTCATTTGTGGATAAGATTAATAAAACCCATTTACATCCTTTTTTTGATGTTACAATTCCATCTAATATTAAGGCAACATTAGATTTAAAGGAAGCTTGTGCTTATTCTTCAGTATTAGTTTTATGTGTTCCTACAAAGGCAATGAGAAGTGTTTTACATGAAATTAATTCTATAATTAGTGAAAAAAAGCTTTTTGTTAATGTAAGTAAAGGAATTGAACCTGAGACATCATATCGTGTTAGTCAAATTGTTAAGGATGAGATTAATGAATCTAAGATAAAGGGTTATGTAGCACTATCAGGTCCATCTCATGCTGAGGAATTAATATTACGTAAGGTTACATCATTAGTTGCAGCATCAGAATCAAAAGAGGATAGAGAATATATTCAAAAAATTTTCTCTAATGAGAAATATTTAAGAGTTTATACCTCAAGTGATGTTATTGGTGTTGAAACAGGAGGAGCAATTAAAAACGCTATAGCAATAGTTTCTGGAATTGCTTCTGGAATGGGCTTAGGTGAAAATGCTAGAGCCGGCTTAATTTCAAGAGGAATTAAAGAGATTGCTTCAATTGTTGTTGCCTTAGGTGGTAAAAAGGAAACAGCCTATGGATTATCTGGTGTTGGTGATTTAATTGTTACAGCATCAAGTATGAATTCGAGAAATTTCCAATGTGGATTAAGAATCGGTAGAGGTGAATCAATTGAGCAGGCTGAGGGCTCTATTGTTCAATCCGTTGAGGGTATTCGTGCCATTAAGGCCGGACATGAAATAGGTATTAAGTATAATTTAGAGCTTCCTATCATTGATACTGCTTATTTAGTTGTTACTAATAAGCTAAGTGCAGAGGATGGATTACATCAGCTTTTAGCTAGAGATTTAAAAGAAGAGAAATATTGTTAGTTTCTTTTTTTAGGCTATTGCATATTCTAAATTAGGAGGAATATGTGATGGATATAAATTCAATTTTAAATATGCTTGATAAAGCAAATATTAATTCTAGTGAGGTACAAAATTTAATTTTTGAAGCATCTCGTTTAGATTTATCTGATGAAGATAATGTTAGAATGCTGATTAGAAAAAGTGCTAAGCTAGCTAATAGAGATATATCATCTGACAAAGAGGATAAGATTGTTTCTATCTTGAAGGAAAAAGGTATTTCGAGTGATTTATTTAGCTATTTAAAATAAAGAATAATAGTATAAGTAATTAAAAGGGGCTGTGAAGAAATAATCAGTCCTCGATAAACAAAAATGGGGTTTCAAACCAGTTTAAAATCTGGAAAGA
>CAKQBG010000029.1 GCA_934216145.1 uncultured Anaeroplasma sp. | reverse complement strand
TTCCATACCTAAATTATACAACAAAATGGGGTTTCTTTCCAGATTTTAAACTGGTTTGAAACCCCATTTTTGTTTATTGAGGACTGATTATTTCTTCACAGCCCCAGATTATCTACATGATAATAGTAGTGAAACATTAATAACAATAATTAAAGAAATTGAAAAAATTCAAGTTACAAAAATAAATGGTGTATATGTGAAAAAATATGCATTGACATCAAAGCAAAGAAAAATACTACAAGCTTTAAATATCAATGAAGATAAAATTGATGGCTATATAAAAATGCTTAATGAAGCAAATATTTAGTTTTAGTTATATAAATGATGAAAAGTTTAGGGTCTAATACTGACGAGTATAAAATTTTCAAAAAACTTGATTTTTTAATTATCTAATGTATAATATATCTAGAAGTAAGGACGGAAACGGCGAAAGTGAGTGATAAAATGATTAAAAGAGAGTTTTATTTAAATAAAATTATAAAAAACATGTGGAATGGAGAAATCAAAGTAATAACTGGTATTCGTAGATGTGGAAAATCCGTTTTGCTTTTTGATTTATTTTATAATTATTTATTAAGCAACGGGATCAAAAATTCTAATATTATTAAATTAGAGTTAGATCAAAGAAAATATTATAGATATAGAAACCCAATTACTTTATGTGATTACATTCAAAAAATTGTAGAAAGTAATAAAGACGAAAAATTTTACTTATTTATTGACGAAGTACAGTTTACAAAAAAAGTTATTGATAAAGAAAATGATAATTTAGAAGTAACTATTTATGATATGTTAAACGAATTAAAGTCGTATAAAAATCTCGATGTATATGTAACTGGAAGTAATTCAAAAATGTTATCTAGCGATATAGCTACTGAATTTAGAGGTAGAGCAACACAAATAAATGTATATCCTTTATCTTTTGAGGAATTTTATAATTATGTTGGTGGTGATGAAAATAAATCATTAAATACTTATATGCTTTATGGAGGAATGCCTAAAGTAGTTATAATGGAAGATGAAAATGAAAAGAAAGATTATTTAAAGTCATTATATTCTGAAATTTATATTAAGGACTTGGTTGAAAGAAATCATATTGAAAGAGAAGATATTTTAAATGATATACTAAATTTTTTAGCATCACAAATAGGTTCACTTACTAATCCAACAAATATTTCTAATTCTATATCATCAATTAAAAATGAAAAAATCAATTCAAATTTAGTATCAAGTTATATGACTCATTGTATCAATTCATTTTTAATAAAAAAAGCTGAAAGATTTGATATAAAAGGAAAAACTTATTTCTCATATCCTAACAAATATTATTACATTGATATGGGATTGAGAAATGCAAGATTAAATTATAGACAATATGATCCAGGACACATTATGGAAAATATTATTTATATTGAATTACTACGTAGAGGATATAGTGTAGATGTTGGCGTTGTTACAGATAGAAGAAATGATAAAAAGTCAATCAAAGAGATTGATTTTATTGTAAATAACAATGATAAAAAAGTTTATATTCAATCATCATTAAGAATGGATGATGACAAAAAAATTAATTCGGAATTAGATTCATTATTACTAACAAAAGATTTCTTTAAAAAAATTATTATTAGAAATGATATTAGTCATAGTTACTATGATGAAAATGGTATATTTCATATTAGTTTAATTGATTTTTTATTGAAAAAAGAAGAATTATTTTAATTAAAAAATAAATGGTGATTTAGTTTGTTTAAAAAGACAAATTAGAATTTGAGGAGGTAAGCACAATGTATATTGAAACCGGCAGAATGGTCATTCGTAATTTTACAATGGATGACTTGAATGATGTGCACGATATTTTCGGTGATGCTGAAACAATGAAGAATTGTGAGCCTGCATATACCATTGAAAAAACGGCTGATTTCTTATAGAAGTTCTGCATAGATAAAAATGGTGCTATTGCTGCTGTGCATAAAGAGACTAACAAAGTAATTGGCTACATTCTATTTAAGGAATATGATGAAGAAGTGTATGAAATTGGTTGGATTTATAACAAGGATTACTGGAGACAAGGTTATGCCTTTGAATCATGCAAAGCAGTTATAGATTATGCTTTCAATAATTTGAATATCCATAAAATATTTGCCGAAGCGATTGACGGATATAAATCGGTTGGTCTGATGAAGAAACTTGGAATGAAATTGGAAGGAATACAAAGAAACCAGACAAAAGACATTTTTGGAAACTGGGCAGACTTATACTTTTATGGTATCCTTGCAGAAGATAGAAAGTAAGATAAATTCCAATTTACAAAGCTGTAGAGAAGGTAAGATATGAATAAGATTTACATTTTATCAATGTTAGCGTTTATAGTTATATTAACTGGATGTTCAATACAAAAAGAAGTATATGATTTTGGAAAGTTAGTAGAAGGTAGAGATTTATAGGCTCTATCTTTTCTTTTTATCTCGCAATAAAAAAGAAAAACAGGTGAAACAAGTGGTACTGGTGTTGCCTTCTCTCGTGATCCTAGAACAGGTGAAAAGGTTGTTTCAGCTTAGTATTTACCAAATGCTCAGGGTGTGTATATTTCGGATAATCCCTGCCAGGGTTCTCGGCAATTGTAGGCCACACCAAAATGGCGAAGCCAACCTGGCCGAAGGCCTTAGGAAAGCCGTTAGGCAAGATATCCTTTAGGATAGCTTTATTAACATTAAGAATATAATAATATATATTAAATAGTTATTCAATATCATTTATTAAGATTCCTTTTTTAGATGGACCTTTTAATTCTATTTTATAAGAATTAGAATGTATTCTATCCATAATATACGGCGATATTTATTTCAATATAAAATAAACTTAATAAAAAAATTACAAATTAGTACTTGATTATTAATAGTTAATCACCTTGAATAGTATAAAATTAATCAATAAATAAAGATTATGTATATGTATATATTTATATAATTTAATATCTTGTAATTTATAAGAAAAATGTTAATATAATAATGTAGATAGCTCGTTAGGTTTACTTCAAATATGAAAGTGCTGAGATCGATGGTGCAAATCCATCGGCTGGCTTGCCAGCTGGAGCAATAGTAGCTCGCAGATGAATCTAGCAATATCATCTATAGGTACAAATGTATTCATTTGTACCTTCTTTTTTTCTTGTAAAAAATATGATATTATAATTATAAGTTATTATTACTTTGGAGTTGATACTATGCACGATATATTAAAAAAATATTTATTTGATAAATGTATTCTTGTTAATGATACTAATGATAATAAGGATTACAAGGCAGTACTATTAGCTTTAGCTAATAAGCTAGGAATTCAAATAGTAGAAGGAGAGAAAAAACTTAATATTGATATCTTTAAGTATGCATCAAAGATGATGGGGGAGAATATACCTCTTCCATTTTATGAGGGCTTTCCTGAGTCAGTTTTGAAGCTTACAGTAGATGAACTACAATTAGATCAGCTTATACATTATATAATTACTTATGGTCAAGGGGATTTTTCTACTCCAGGACATTCTTTATTAGAAGAAAATATAAAACGAAATGCTTTTAGTGAATTTTATCAGATTAAAAAATTTACGGTTTTATCACTTGATGAGGCAATAGAATATCTTTATAGTGTTATGGATGATATGGCTTCTAATTCAAGACCATTAACTCAAGCCCAATATGATGTATTTTTATTAATGTATGAGGAATATGGATATTTACCTAAAAATTTTAAATCAAAGGATATTTTAGCTAGATTATATTTAGATACTAATAAAGATATTTTTATTTCATATTTTGAATTAAATGATGTATTAAGAATATTAGGATATATTCAAAATGATTATTATAGAAAAAGTGAATTATTACCATTAAATTTAAAGAATTGTCATCGTAAAATTATTACAAATTTAATAGATAAAATAACAGAAAGAAATTCTAATATAGACTATTGTTATGAAAAGAAGAAATATTGGAATATATTATTACATCATATACACTATAAGCCTAAAAATGAATGTGGAAAAGAGCTTCTAAAGGCTATGCGAGGTAATGAAAATAAATCAGTATATTCTATTATGGAGAATAGAATAAATAATGGTGATGTATTAGGAGCTTTAGATATAGTTATAAAGGAAAAGGGAAATGGAGAAGCCTTAAGACATTTAGATTATTTTGTTTCAAGAGCTGAAAAGAATGAAATTAAAGAGATTCTTAATAGAATTAATATGAAAAATCCTATTATTCTTTTACAGCTATATTATCATTATAATAGCTATGAAAGAAAATATAGAGTATTTACTTATTCTAGATATAATTTATTATATTCATATAAGGAGCATAAGGATGAATATAATAAAAGGAAATCTTTTATAAAAAGTCCTATAAGGAAAATATTATTAAAGTATATATATGATGAATTAAAGCTTATTCTTAAGGATACGGTAGGTAAGGTATATATAGATCCTGAAATGAAGAATATTGCCTTTCCTATTAAAGAGGATATATCTAATATAGGATATGGAGTATTACCTAAGGGAAGTAGAATAAAGCTTAATGATAATAATGTTATTAGAGCTTTCACTTATTGGGAGCTTGTTAATGACATTGATTTATCGGTATTAGGAATAACTAATGATGGTAAGATTAAAGAATTCTCATGGAGAACAATGGCTTATAATCAACAAAAGGGAATAGTTTTTTCAGGAGATCAAACAAGTGGATATAATGGTGGTAGTGAATATTTTGATATAGATATTAAGGAATTTAAGAAGGATAATCCTAATGTTTTAAAGCTTATTTTTATTGATAATGTTTATTCAGCAATTACTTTTAAGGATATAGTATGTAGAGCTGGCTATATGGAAAGAGAATCTATTTCAAGTGGAGAGATATATGAGCCTAAAACAGTAAAAACAGCTTTTACTATTAATGGAGATAGCTTTGTAGTTTATTTATTCGCAATAGATTTAGTTAATAATGAATTTGTATGGCTAAATACAAATAAAAATTCTTTTAATATAATTGCGGTAAATGAAGAATTTGATTTTATTGAAAAAATATTTAAGTATAGAGATATTTTTTCATTATATGATTTCTTTAATTTATGTGGTAGTGTAGTTGATAATATAGAAGAAGCAGATTTAATTGTTTCTGATAGCTATGATAATAATGATAAGGATATTATTCATAGCTATGATATAGAAAGAATATTAGCTATTTTAAATGAATAATATAAGGACATAGAATTTATTTTTATGTCTTTTTTCAATGAAAAAAAGCGGAATTAATCCGCTTTATCATATTTAATATTTGTTTCTTCTTCAATATAAATTGGTCTATGCTGAGCTTGAATTCTAACATCATAGATTAATCTACAAATATAAAATAAGGTGAAGAATATTGCTAGCATAAAGATATCAAATCTTATGTGATCCCATGGGAATGGAGTATTATACATATTGTAGCATACAATACCAGATATTACATCATAGCATAATAAGAAGAAGGTTAGATAAGAAAATATTTTAGGAATATATTCATAGAATCTAGAGAATTCTCTAATACCTAATAAAGCATAATGGAATAGCTTTTTAAAATTCCATTTAGTAGTTCCTGCAACTCTTTCAGTATATTCAAATTCAATACACTTTTTATTAAAGCCTACATAATGATAAATACCTTTTGTAAATCTTTCAAAATCCTTAATTTGAAGGAAAGCTTCAATTACCTTTCTATCTAATAAACAGAAATCTCTAGCACCCTTCGCCATTTCTTTATCTCTTGTAATAAAGGCATAAACCTTATAAAATGCTAAAGAACAAAAGGCTTTAAAAGGATTAGCACCATGTCTATTTTTATGTTTAGTATAAACTAGATTATATCCTTCCTCATGAGCTTTTATTAGCTCATTAAATAATGAAGGTGGATCCTGCAAATCAACATCCATTATTATTGCGGCATCACAGTTAGTTTTAAAGGCTGCTTCAAGTCCAGCATACATTGCAGCTTCTTTACCAAAGTTTCTAGAAAATGATATGTATTCGATTCTTTCGTCCTTTTTAGCTAATTCTCTCATTAATTCTAAGGTTTTATCCTTAGAACCATCATTAACAAAAATAATATGCCAATCGTAAGGCTTTTCTAGATATTTGATAACCTCGTTATAATAAACTAATATTGTTTCCTCTTCATTATAGCAGGGAACAATTACTGATATTTTATTCATTTGTATCAACTTCCTTTTTATTTTTTCTTTTTTTAATAATTATAACTGTTACTGGTACAGTAATTGCTAAATATATTACTAAGCTAGATATAGATAATATAGCACCAGTTTTAAAGCCAGCTGGTTCATATTTCAATTTTAAATTAACACTAGATGTTCCTTCAGGGATAATAATTCCAAGGAAACCACCATCAACGTCAATTAATTCATAATCACTATTTTTAAGTTTCCAATCATTACTATAGGTATAAGCTGTTTTAATAATATGGCTCTTATCATCAGGGAAACTACATTTAATAGTCATTGTACTTCCATCTAATGAGAAATATTTATTAGTATAGGAATTTTGTTTATCAATAAAATTAGTATATAGACTATAATCATAGCCATATAATGTAACACTCTTATAGCTTGAATTATTAGTATCTTTAACCTTCATAGCGAACGCATATATATCCTCATCATGAGTGAAATAATCAGTGAAATGGAAATTAGTTAATGATTTTTGTTCATCATTTAATACCATTAAATAATCATCATCATTAATTCTTCTAGTTTCTTGATTATTTGCATATGCATAAATAACATCCTTTTTTAATACATCTTGAGCTTTTTTATTATTACTAATATTATAGTAGAAATAAGAAGAATTTTCCCATCCCTCAGTACCATTTGATCCATCTGTAGGATTATTTAAGGTTACTGAAGTAACATATGAAGCGATTAAATTAGCTAATTCATTTGTTGATTGATTAGCTACATTAGATTCTACAACCTTATTATAGCTTTGTAAGTATCTTTTTTCATCTACATTATCATTTACAAGTGTATCATCACTATTTAATGCTGGCTTATAAATATATGCTGAATATAATAAAGCTGCTTCTTTTTTAATTGGATTATTTAGATATGCAGTAGAAGTAAAATAACTATCATATACAATGAACTGTGGACAATCAGCTAATGAGAAGTAAGCTCCAGTATCATCTATTTTAAGCTCATTATAATATTCACTTGGGAAATATGTAATTTTATTACTTGGCTGAACAATATATTTAGTATTAAATATAGGAGCCTGTAGTAATGTATTACCACCCATAAAATCTCTACCCCAGTGAGTTGAGTTTTCATTATAGATATCATTTAATACTTTATTTAGTGGTGTATTATAGAATGATTGGAAGAAGTGTCCAAAGTTAACATTACCTACTAAAATATTAGAATTTAAATCATTTTTAGCATAGCTTGTATCAAGATGAATTCTATATCCATCACTATCCTTATATCCTAATGAATATAGAGTATTTTTTTGAGTTGTCATTTCACTTTTTTGATTGAAATAATAATCATTCGCATCATCTGCATTACAGAAAATCATTACTCCTGCAAATACTACCTCACAGAATAGAGTACCTAAGAATACCTTTTTTAGAATATTTCTATTTTTATTTTTCTTTTTAAATATAAAGGAAATAATTAACAATACTAAATAGATTGTAATACATATTGCACTACCAATTAAAATTGGATAGAAGAAGAAATCCTCTCTTTTATAGTGAATATAATATTCAGGTGCTTGAATTAATGTAAATATTATTGTACCTAATCCTAATAAAAGGAAAATAATAGGACATAGATTTAAATAATGATTTTCTCCAACCTTTAAATCATTTTTATTCATCGCTATAGTCATTCCATATAGATTAATCATATATGGAATAAAGAACCATCTTACATATGGTACTGAATTAAAGGAGAATATACAAGCAAATAGAGGAATAGCGAATAGTATATTTATTAATACTATCCAGAATTTCATTCTGTTTTCTTTTTTACCATTAATAACAAATAGGTAAGCTAAATATATTAATCCACCATTAGTTATATACATAGTTGCATGTTCACGCATATAGTCTCCGGCATCATTTAAGCAGAAGCGGTGTGGTTCATTAGGTATAAAGAAATTAATCCATTGAGTGAAATAGTGTCTTATACTGATTTCGCCTTTATCGTTTGCAAAATACCATAATGAAGCATCAGAAAAGCTATTGTTTCTTGATGATTCATTCATTACATATAGCATACTAGGTAATAGAATAATCGCGCTCATTAGAACACCTAATATTATTAATGCCATAAATTCTAAGAAGCGTAGCCAAAATTTACCATTTCTAAATATACAATTTTCCTTTTTAAAGAAGGAATATTCATCTCTTATATGCATCTCTAGCATGAAATAAACACATAAGAAAGCCATAAGCATATAGGCTATATAGAAATCATAAAATATAACAATAACAGTATAAAGAGGTACTAATAAATAGTAAGCACCCTTTTTCTCTATTAATAAATCCACAACAAGCATAGCTAGTGGAGCATAGAAGCATATTCCTAAAAATACTGGGAATATATAGTATGATTCTGTCATACCACCAACAAATAATATTAATCCAGCAATAAAGGCTGTTTTATTATTCATACCCTTTCTTGCTAAAACATAATATAGTAATAATGCACCGCAGGCTGGTCTTAAAAAGTTTGTTATGGCATAAGCTTTTTCAGCTTCCATTATAAAGCTAAGGATAAATGCTACAAAAGTAAATATATCTAGTGGAATATAATAAATACCACTAAACCAAGATGTTCCTCCAAATAGGGTTGTATCATATAATGATAGCTTACCCTCTTTTAGCTTTGTAAAGAAGTTATTAATGTATGGATAGTATTGTAATACATCATCGGAATTAATGTGGAAAAATCCACCCTTTATATTTGTATATAGAACTACAAAAAATAATACTATAAAGAATAATCCTCCTAATAAATATAATGGCTTATAATTATCAGCCCACGTTTCCTTCCATCCTTTTGTTATTTTATGTATTAATCTTTTAAAGATATTATTATTAACGGATTCCATTTTGTCCTCCAACTGAAAAATTTACTTAATTATACCATAGAAATTATACTAAAACCATTACAATATAATTAAAATGCATTTAAATATTATAATATATATGTATTAAAAATATCATAATATTTTGTTTTTAATCTTAAGAAAAAAAGAAAAATTTTTATTGTATTATCGTAGTGATTGTACTATAATTTATGAGGGCACCCTAAAAGTTCTCCTGTAAGGGGAATTTTTTTTTATTTTTGAGGTGAGATTATGGAAAATAAGCAAGTGAAGTACATTTTTGTTACAGGTGGAGTAGTTTCCTCTTTAGGTAAGGGAATCGCTGCATCTAGTATTGGTCGTTTATTAAAAAATAGAGGATTAAAGGTTTTTATGCAGAAGTTTGATCCTTATATTAATGTAGACCCAGGAACAATGTCTCCATACCAGCATGGAGAGGTTTTCGTAACAGATGATGGTGCGGAAACTGATTTGGATTTAGGTCACTATGAGCGTTTTATTGATGAGAATTTAAGTAAGAATAGTAATATTACTACAGGTAGAATTTATTCATCAGTTATCTCAAAGGAACGTAAGGGTGAATATTTAGGTGGTACTGTTCAGGTTATTCCTCATATCACTAATGAAATAAAGGATAAGCTAGTAAAGGTAGCTGAAGATAGTGATGCCGATGTTATTATCACTGAAATAGGTGGTACTGTTGGTGATATTGAATCATTACCTTTTTTAGAGGCAATTCGTCAAGCTAGACGTGATTTTGGTTATGAAAATACTTTATATGTTCATAATACATTAGTTCCATATTTAAGAGCTGCTGATGAAATTAAAACAAAGCCAACTCAGCATTCAGTAAAGGAATTAAGAGGCTTAGGTATTCAGCCTGATATTATTATTTTACGTACTGAGGTTCATATTACAGATGGACAAAGAGATAAGATTGCGTTATTCTGTGATGTTCCTAAGGAAGCAGTAATTGAAGCAGTTGATGCTGATATTATTTATAAGGTAGCTACTAATTTACATCAACAACATATTGATGATATTATTTTAAAGCATTTTGGTCTTACATACCCTGAGGCTGATATGACTGAATGGAATAATTTAATTTATAGAATTGAAAATTTAAATGGAGAGGTTGATATTGCGTTAGTTGGTAAATATGTTCAATTACATGATGCTTATTTATCAGTTAATGAAGCATTAAAGGCTGCTGGATATTATTATGGTAAAAAGGTTAATATTCATTTTGTTGATGCAAATAAGCTAACAGATGAAAATGTTAATGAGACCTTAAAGGACTGCCAGGGTGTATTAGTTCCTGGAGGATTTGGTCAACGTGGTAGTGAAGGTAAGATTTCAGCTATTAAGTATGCAAGAGAAAACAATATTCCATTTTTAGGAATTTGCTTTGGTATGCAGCTTGCATGCATTGAATATGCTAGAAATGTTATAGGCTATAAGGATGCAAATTCATCTGAGTTAGATCCTAATACTACTCATCCAGTTATTGATTTATTAAAGGATCAATATGAGGGTATTAATATGGGTGGTACTTTACGTTTGGGCCTATATGATTGTGCAATAAATGAAAATAGTAAAACATATGATGCTTATAAATCAAGTTTTATACGTGAGCGTCATAGACATAGATATGAGTTTAATAATGATTTTAGTGAAATATTCTCACATGATTTATTCGTTTCAGGTAGAAACCCTCAACAAAATCTAGTTGAAATTGTTGAATTAAAAAATCATCCTTGGTTTGTTGCTTGTCAATTTCATCCTGAGTTTTTATCACGTCCACAACGTCCTCATCCATTATTTAGGGACTTTGTAGGAGCTGCATTAAAATATTCAAAGTAATAATATAACTGCAAATTTCTGATAGATTTTGCAGTTTTCTTTTTTTATTATATTGACATAAAAAAATATAGTAATATAATTTTATTCGTTTTTTTGGGAGGAGATTATGTTAACTGTATTATTGAATGTTATTTTAATGCTTGTATATATGTCTTTTGGCTTTGGACTTTGTAAATTTAAAAAGGCAGAAGCTACTCATGCTAAAACATTATCAAGCTTATTAGTTTATATATTAAGTCCAATAATGATTTTGAATTCATTCATTCAAATGGAATATTCTCATGAAACATTATTAGATATAGGATTATTTTTTATTGTAAGCTTAGGTATTCAGATTTGTTTCTTTTTAATTTTATTTTTAATCTTAAGGAAAAAATATTTAGATCCAAAATATAGAATACTAACAGTATCATCTGTATTAGGTAATGTAGGATTCTTTGGATTACCTATTATTACAGGCTTATATCCAGAAAGCCCTGTTGTTGCCTGCTATAGTGCTATTTATGTTATGAGTATGAATCTATTAGTATTTACTATGGGTGTATTTCTAATTACTAATAATAAGAAGTATGTATCTATTAAAAGTGCTATATTAAATCCTACTACATTATCAATATTAGTATCATTACCATTATTTATTTTTAATTTTGATTTCCCTGTATTTATTGATAATACTTTAGATGTATTAGCTAAAATGGTTACGCCAGTATGTATGATTGTATTAGGTATGAGATTATCTACTGTTTCCTTTAAGGCTTTATTTTCTAGACCATTTGTTTATGTTTCATGCTTAATGAAACTTGTTGTATTTCCTTTGTTTGCATACCTATGTGTAGTATTTTTACCACTAAGTGATGTTTTTAAGGCTTCAATTTTTGTTTTAAGTGCTGCCCCATCAGGAGCTATTATAGTTTCACTTGCGGAGATTCATGAATGTGAGCAGGAATTGAGTGCGAATGTTGTTTTAATGACTACACTATTAAGTGTTTTAACATTACCACTTTTAATATTAATATTATAAAGGGACTAGAAAAAAGTCCCTTATATTTTATAATGTAGTTATATATAACTAACAAGGATGTATGTATGAAATATCATATTGAAAAAAATACTGTTTAAGAAACATTAGTTATTCCTTTATATGGAAGAGTGAAATGTAGTGAGCTATATCCAAATCTTTATAAGGATGATGAAGCTAAAAAGATAATAGATAATTTAGATTATGATTTTTCAAAGCTAGAGGAAAAGAAGCGTAATGTATCAATTTGGCTATTTAGAGATAGCGATGAGACAATATGATTTTATTTTGGAAATTAATGATTATTTGGCTACTCATCCTAAAGCTTCTATTGTTAATTTAGGATGTGGACTTGATAATATGACAAGAAGATTTTGCAATAAGGATTCATATATTTATAATATTGATTTTAAGGACGTTATAGAATTACGTAATGAGCTTTTATCATGTGGTGAAAGGGAAGAAAATATAGCTTCAGGAGTATTTAAAGGATGATGTTAAAAAGCTTATAGCTGAAATGGCTAAATATTTTAAAAATTCTAGAATTGTTTTTGATTCAGCAAATAAAAGAGCTTTAAAATTAATGCTTAAAACATGGATAAAAGAAGCTGAAATAAAGGATGTTAATGCTTATTTTTATTTTAATAAGGAATTAGGTAATATAAGTGATAATATTTCAGTTTCTAGCTAATGTTATATGCTTGGATATAATGATTTAAAGAATAAATCTATTTCCAGATTATTTAGATTATTATCTAAAATTGGAGATATATTTATGAAAATGAAAATAGTTCGAATTGAAATTAATTAAAGATAATGTTATACTTTTTTAGGATGTGAGATAATGATTGGTAATTATAAAATTATAACATTATGTGGTAGTACAAGGTTTAAGAAGGAATTTTTAGATATCCAAAAGAAATTAACATTAGAAGGAAATATAGTAATAAGTGTTGGTTTATTTGGACATTCTGGTGATAATGAGGTTTGGGAGAGTATGAATGAGGATACCTTAACAAAAACTAAAATTATGCTAGATGATATGCACAAAAGAAAAATAGATTTAGCTGATGAAATATTTGTTATCAATGTTGGTGGATATATTGGTAGTAGCACTAAAAGTGAGATTGAATATGCTAAATCTCATGGTAAGGGAATAAAATATTTAGAATAGTTTATACTAATGAGAATGGTGTAAGCACTTTTTTTCAAAAAAAGATAAAAATTGTTGACTATTGAACCCCGGTATTGTAAAATATCAAATGGTACATTTTTAAGCAATTATCCACAATTGCCCTAAATTATTAATTATAACTTAGGAGGAAAAATCATGAATACTTTCATGGCAAACAATCAAACAGTTCAACACAATTGGTATGTAGTTGATGCAACTGGCTTAACTTTAGGACGTTTAGCTACAGTTGTTGCTTCTCTATTAAGAGGTAAGCATAAACCAATCTATACTCCACATGTTAATTGCGGAGACAACGTTATCGTTGTAAATGCTGACAAAATCGTTTTAACTGGTAACAAGTGGAATGATAAGCTTTATCGTAAGCACTCTGAATACAGTGGTGGTCTTAGAACATTAACTGCTAAAGAGGTTATGGCAAAGTATCCTACAAGAATGGTAGAAGAGGCTATCTATGGTATGCTTCCACATACTAAGCTTGGTGATCAAATGAGAAAGCAATTATATGTTTATGCAACTGCTGAACATCCACATGCTGCTCAAAAACCAGTAGAATTCGTAGTAAAGGCATAAGGAGGATAGAGAAATGGCAAAGAAATTAGTTCAATATTTAGGAACAGGCCGTCGTAAGAGCTCTGTTGCCCGCGTTTATTTACGTGCAGGAAAAGGTAAAATCACAATCAATGGTCGTGATTTTGAGGATTATATCCCATCAGCAGCAGTTCGTTTAGACGTATTACAACCATTAGAGTTAACTGAGAATGTTGACAAGTTCGATGTACTTGTTAATGTATTCGGTGGTGGTACAACAGGTCAAGCAGGAGCAATCCGTTTAGGTATTACTCGTGCATTAATGGAAGTTAATCCAGACTATCGTGCAGTATTAAAACCAGCTGGTCTTGTTACACGTGATCCACGTGCTAAAGAGCGTAAGAAGTATGGTCTTAAGAAAGCTCGTCGTGCTCCACAATTCTCTAAGCGTTAATTGTTTGATTATTATAATTGCAAAGATAAAGATATTAAGCAGGACTTCTCACCCTGCTTTTTATTTTGCTCAATAATTTAAAAAATTGTGCACGAATTGACAACGTGCACAAAAAATGTTAAAATTTGTGCAGAAGGTGATAATATGCACAAATTACCATTTGATTATAATTATGATGATGTAGATATTCTTAAAGCTTTAAATAAAGCTAATAGTAAATTAGGAGAATTGAATGGCATTATTAACATTATGCCTAATCCTAATATTATATTAAATGCTGTAATCTTAGGTGAAGCTAAGGAGTCAAGTGAAATTGAAAATATAGTTACCACTTTTGATGAAGTTTTTAAAGAAATTACACTTAAAAATCAAAATTCAGCTTCGAAAGAGGTAGTCAATTACCGACAAGCTATTTTATATGGTTTTTCACAAGTAAAGAATAATGGATTTATTAGTTCGAAAATAATTGAAGAAGTTCATCATATAATTGAACCTAATGTTGGTGGGATTAGAAAGATACCTGGAACAGTTATAATGAATACTAAAACTAAAGAAATACTTCATAATCCTCCTCAAAGTGAAATGGAAATAAGAGATTATTTATCTAATCTAGAGAAATATATTAATTATGATGAGATTGAGAATACAGATCCGCTTATTAAAATGTCTATGATTCATTATCAATTTGAATCAATTCATCCATTTCATGATGGAAATGGTAGAACAGGAAGAATTTTAAATATATTATACTTAGTTTTACAACAAAAAATATCACTTCCAATCTTATACT
Organism: uncultured Anaeroplasma sp.; assembly: GCA_934216145.1. GTDB lineage: Bacteria > Bacillota_I > Bacilli_A > Acholeplasmatales > Anaeroplasmataceae > Anaeroplasma. The sequence continues at coordinate 8,081 of CAKQBG010000029.1, read as the reverse complement.
TATCTAAATACATTAATTCTACAAAGGAAGAATATTACAAATGTCTTCATGATATGAGAATTGATGAAAAATATATAAAGGATTATTTACTATACATGATTAACGGAGTAGAAAAAACATGTATATTTACATTAGAATTTATTGATAAGTTTAGAAAATCAATGGAAGATTGCAAGAATAGAGTAAAAGAGAATAAACCTAAAATTTATTCTGAAGAATTAGTAGAATATTTATTCTATGATTTTTATACAAAAAATGAATATTTAAGAGATAGATTGTCTATTTCAAGAAATACAGCTGGAAAGTATCTTACAGAATTAGAGGAATTGGGTATTCTTACATCTGAACAAGTTGGAAAAGAAAAAATATTTAAGAACAATTATTTATATGAATTAATTAAAGAATGGTAAAATCGAAAAGTGTTGTGGAGTATATTAAATGAAATTTGATTCTATAATTACAAAAATAAGAGTTTTAATGATTTCTATTATATTTATCTTGTTAGTGATTTTGACATTTTTCTTAGATGAAGAAAGATTATGGGGATTCGAAAAGATTATGTTATGTGTTGTTGCAAGCATCTTTACATTTTTTTCCACCAACAGTTAAGTATATTATCAATTAGTTTGAAACCTTATCATTAGAAGAAACTGCTTATGCAGGATACAAGTTAGGATATTATGGAATAGGTATATTAGTCTTAATAGATCCTGTTGTAGATATAAAGTATTATTTTAATAAATTCTTTAAAATAAATAATACTGGTGGAAGTAGAATTAATATAATAATAGTTGGATGGTATATAGTAGGATAAAAGTATTATTACACACTGTTTTAAAAATGGTTAGAATAGTATTGTTTGGTGATTTATAAAATTTTGAAAAGTATTATTGTATTGTTTGGCAAATTGTATGAGGCTCAATTATGCAAATTAAATTAGCTATAAATAATCTTAAAAAAGGGGCTGTAAAAAAAACTAGGTTTTGAATTTGAAATCATTACCTAGGTTTACAGCCTTTTTAATTTGCATATTTATACTTGTCTTTAGCTTCTTGGTTAACTGATTTAGGTTTAAACTTAGAAGCTTTTTTTGATAGTCGTTTTGCACTGGGCTTTTTTAATGTTTCTGTTTGAATATTATCCGGTGCTTTCCAATAATTGAATTTTGCTTCACCATTGAAATGTTTAAATAGTTTTCTAACATTATATCCTAAGCACACTAACATAAATTCAGCAGAGACTTTATTAATGCTACTTCTTCTAAATCGTTCATATTGAAAGTTTTGTTTTATCACCCCAAATGCTCCTTCAACTTGAGATGATCTATTTACTCTCATTTCAATTCCCTCTATAGAAAGTAGATTTTTTTTGCTTGCTGTATATATTTTTGAAGTTCAATTGTCACTTCAAAAATTTTAAAATCTTCATTCTTTTCTTTCATAAATCTTTTACAGTAAGTTGAGAATGGGCAATTATTACATCCTTCAACCTTATAGAAAGGAGAACCTGCTTTTCTATGATACCATTTACAATTTTAACGCTGTCCGTATCTCTAAGCGTTAAAAAACTGATTGTTTTAATTTCATTAAAAAAGATATTAAGCAGGACTTCTCACCCTGCTTTTTATTTTTGAAAAAAATATTCTAATAGTAGTTCTTTAATCATATGTTGTGGAGACAAACATTTTTTAATTTTTGTGGAACAAAAACAAAACAAAAGTTCCACATTTACAAAACATGTGGTATAATTAATGTGGAACAAAAACAAAACAAAAGTTCCACACAGGAGGCTATCATGGAAAATAATATTTCTAATTTAATACATGAACGTGAAATGATTAATTCTAGAATGGAAAGAATGATATATGGATCAATTGAAATAAGAGAAAAAAGTAACAATAGATATATATATGTTCATAGAAGAATTGATGGTATAAAAGAATCTAAATATGTTGGTGAATATTCAAATGAATTATATACTATGATTGTATCTAATAATGAATTAGCTAAACAATATAAAAAAAGATTAAAAGAAATAAAAAAGGAACTTGATAAATTAGATTATTTTGATGCTGAATTAACTGAAGAGGCTGGAATAAATGTCGCTTTAGCTAGACGAAACATGGTTGATTCGATATATAAGCAAGCAATGCTAGAAGGAGTTGCAACTACATATTCTGATACCGAAACAATTGTTAATGGTGGCAAGGTATCAAATATGACTGCTGCAGATATATCAAAGGTGGTAAATCTAAAAAGAGCATGGGAATTTATTTTATCTAAGGGTGTTATAACTTATCCAACTAATTATGCAGTTTTATGTCAGATAAACGCAATAGTTGAAGATGGCTTTTCTGTAGTTGCTGGAAAAATCAGAAGTGTCCCAGTAACAATTGGATGGTCAACCTATATTCCGCCAATGCCACTTGAAACAGTTGTAAAAAAAGATTTAAGTAATCTATTAAATTCTAATAATGATGATATTACAAAAACAATTGATATTTTATTATATGTAATGAAAAAACAATTGTTTTTAGATGGTAATAAAAGAACTGCAGTAATATTTGCTAATCATTATCTAATAAGCCATGGTAAAGGAATAATTGTAATTCCTGCTGAATTAGTTCCTGAATATAAAAAATTATTGATTGATTATTATGAAGGGAAAAATGAAAATATTAAAGAGTTTTTATATAATAAGTGTTTAACTAAAATATAAAATAAGATATTCTATTCTAAATCTATAGATTTGACCAAGATTTGAGTGTTGTTGATATATTTAAATAGGTAATGTAAAAAAAACATAATAGAATTTTCTTCTTTCAGACGCTAGAAATTCCTTAAAAAAATGTGTAAAATAATTGTGTCGTAACTAACGAGTGACTAACAAAAATTGAAAAAAATGCGTAGTTAAGCCAAATTTTAACGCTGTCCGTATCTCTAAGCGTTAATTGTTTGATATTATTAATTGCATTAAAACAAAACGCAAGGTCTTCTCACCCTTGTTTTTTTGGTTATTTAAGTCTCATTATTTCTTAAAATGAGACTTTTTTAGATAAATAAAGAAATTATAGCTATAAAGATTTTAATTTAATTGTTTAATGAATTTCCTTCGTGTGATAAAATTAATGTATAAATTAAGAGTTATATTATTAGAAGGGAGATGCAATTTAATGCAAATAATCCATGCTTCAGATTTACATTTAGGTTCTAGATTAACATCATTACCTACAGGTAATATTAGAGAAACTAGAAAAAATGAAATACTAAGATCATTTAATAAAATGATAGATTATGCTAAACAGCATAACATTAAAATAATTATGCTATCAGGAGATGTTTTTGATTCTGATAGACCATCAAAAAAGGATAAGACCTTCTTTTATGATGCTATTAAAGCAAATAATGAAATTACATTTTTATATTTAAGAGGAAATCATGATATTGAAGAATCTCTAGTTGAGAATTTAGATAATTTAAAAACATTTAAAGATGAATGGATAACATATAACTTTGATGGTGTATCAATATCTGGAATTGAATTATCCCCAAATAATAAAACATCACTTTATTCATCATTATCTTTAAATAAAAATAATTTAAATATTGTTATTATGCATGGTGATGTTAATACTAAAGGTAAAGAATTTATAGATTTAAAAAAATTAAGTAATAAAAATATAGATTATTTAGCTTTAGGGCATATTCATACATATAATGAATTAATTATTGATAAGCGTGGTATAGCGATATATCCAGGCTGTTTAGATGGCAGAGGATTTGATGAATTAGGTGAAAAAGGCTTTGTAGTATTAGATATAGATAATAATATTATAAATCATAAATTTATTCCCTTTTCTTCAAGACTAATAGTAGAAAAAAGAATTGATATATCAGATGCTTCAAATCTATATGAAGCAAATAATATTATCCAAAGTGAGATATCATCTATTAATTCTTCATCACTAGTTAAAATAATATTAACAGGTAAAGTTAACTTTGAAATAGGCAATATAGAGGAAACTATTTGTTCATTCTTTTCTGATAAATTTTTCTATTTAAAGGTATATAGTGAATTAAAAAGAATAATTAATATAAATGATTATAAAAATGATTTCTCATTAAAAGGAGAATTTGTTAGAAATATTTCTTCAAATCTAGATTTAACAGCTTTAGAAAAAGAAGAATTATTAAACATTGGAATTAAATTGTTAAATGGGGAGGATATTGAATAATGAAATTAATATCATGTCATATTAAAAATTTCGGTAAATTCTCTAATAAGGATTATTCCTTTAATGTTGGTATAACTTCTATAATTGAAAATAATGGCTTTGGTAAATCTACACTTGCTTCATTTATTAAGGCAATGCTTTATGGAATGGATATGGTTAAGGTTTCAGATAAAGACTTTAAGGATAGAACCCATTATGCTCCTTTTAATGAACAAGCCTATGGTGGTACTTTGATATTTACACATAATCAAAAGGAATATAGAGTAGAAAGAACCTTTGATGTTAAATCAGCATCAAAAGACGAATTAAAAATATATGTTGATAAAGAACAAGTCTTTTTTGAACATGAAATAGGAGAAGAATTATTAGGCTTAGATAGAGAATCCTTTGATAGATTATTATTTATAAGCTCAAAGGATATTAAGATGGAATCTAATGGTAATATTAGAAAGAATCTTAATAATATTATTGATGATAATATTGAAGGTGTTGATATTGAGGTTATTATGAATAAGCTATCTACTATTAAAAATAAATATAGTAATAGAAAAAATAGTGATACATCTAAATTAAAGGATCAAAAGAAATATTTAAAAGAAGAGATAAATAATCTAGAAAATATATCTAGTAGATTAACTTCTAAATATGAAAATAGAAATAGATTATATAATGAGCTTACTGAATTAAATATTAAGCAACAAGAGCTCGCTGATAAAAAAAGGATGCTTGAATGCTGGGAAACATATAATAATAAGCTTAATACAATTAAGAAAGAAGAAAACAATCTTACTGAATTATTAAATAATTATCCTAATGGTTATCCAACTAGTGACGAATTATCAAGCTTAGAAAACTTATTGAATAAAAAGACATCTTTAGATGGCGAATCAAAAAGTATTGTCTTTGATGAATTTAAAAAGAAAAACTTAGAGGAATTAAAAGCTAAATTTTCAAATGGTGTACCATTAGATTTAGAAATGGATAAACTTGGTGAATTAACAGATACTAAAGCAGAATTAGTATCTAAAAGGTATGGTATTTCATTTGCTGATAATGATAAAAATAACTTAGAAAATTATAAACAGGAATTTAAAAATGGTGTACCATCAGATGATGATATAGCTTTAATTAATGATAAAATTACAGAATACAATGAAATTAATACTAAATTATCTATGTGTAATAATGCATTATCAGAAAATGAACAAGCTATTATTAATAGATTTTATAATAAAAACCCAGAGGATGATTTAAATAAAGTAACTTCATTAATTAATGAATATAAGGTTATTGATAATTCAATGAAATCTACTCCTAAATTTGAAGAAATAAATAAATCATCTTCTAAGACAGCATCTAAGCTTCCATTAATTTTATTATTAATATCAATAGTATTTGTAGGCGCTGGTATAACAATGTTTTTTGTAATGTTTATGCTAGGTATTATATTTACTGCAGTAGGAGTATTAGGTATATTTCTAAGTGCGTTCTTATATTTGAAGGGAAGAATAGATTCTAATAATTCTATAAATGAAACTAAGATAAATACTGAATATACTAAACAGGAAGGGTTATTAAGAGTTAAAATAGAAGCTATTCATACGTTATTAACTCCATATGGGATATATACTGATTCAGTATTTTCTGATGTTGAAAAGTTTAAAAATGATTATGATAGGTATAAGGAAATTAAAAAAAGATTAGAAGAAAATCTTTTAACTAATAATAAATATAATAATAGAATTGAAACATTAAATGATGAAATATCAAAATTCTTATCTTTATATTTTAATGCTACAAACTATACTTCTGATATTCAAAAATTAAAGGAGGATATTAAAGCATATAATGAGTTAAATATAAAATATGATAACTATATTAAAGATAGTAATGAAAATAATGAAGCAATTAAAGAAATAGATATAGAAATATTTAATATATTATCTAATTATAAGATTATATTAAATGATAACTATAAATATAATGATTTAAAAATAGATATTAATGATTATAAAAAGCTTAATAATGAATATGAATCATATTTAAGTAATTTATTAAAAAATAGAAGTAATTTAGATGTAATTAATAATAATATTAAAGAATATGATGATAAATATTTATTAGGATTAATTAGAGGTACTCGTACATTAAGTTCTATTAATAGTGATATAAATTCAATTAACTCATCTAAGAAAATAATAGAAGATGTAAAACAAGATGCTTTAAAATATAAAGAGGAAAAGAATCTTGTTGATGGTGAAGAAATAAGTACTGATGATAAATTAGATTATAGTGATGAAACTGATAGCTTAAATAGAGAAATAGTTAAGCTAGATCAAGAAATAGATACGGATGAAAGAGATATTGATTCTTTAGAGGAAAAGAAACAAACCTTAAATGAAGTTGAGTTTAAAATAAAAGAAAATGAGCATAGGTTCGAAATATTAGCTAAGCTTGAAGAAGAATTGAGGAAATCACAAAAATCACTCGATGATAAATATGTTGCCCCTATTATGGAAAAGTTTGAGTATTATTCAGATTTATTAGGTGACTTATTAGATGAGAAGATAGTGATGGGTAGAGATTTCGATATAAAATTAGATGTTAGTGGTCAATTAAAATCTGCTGAGCATTTAAGCTCTGGTCAAAGAAGTATATGCGCCTTATGCTTTAGATTAGCATTATTAGATAATATTTATAATGGAGATGTGCCATTTATTATTATGGATGATCCATTTATAAATTTAGATAAAGAAAATTTAGTTGCAACAGCTAAGATGTTAAAAGAGTTATCTAAAGGAAAGCAAATTGTATATTTCTCATGTCATGAGAGTAGAAAAATATAATTGTTGTATTATTAATATAAACGTTATTTTTAATTATTAATTGCATTTAAATGAGAAAGCTTTGCTTATTTGCGTGCTTAGCATATTATATATCTAGTTATAAATGTCAAGTGAAGTGAGTTTTAATACTTATAGAGCATAGAAAGATATTTATTATTTTAAATATAAATAATGACTTTGGGATTTATCTCTCAAAATTGGTGGTCAAAGCACAAATATAATATTTTATACAGTTTCTATCTCTCCTCTAAATTGAATTAGGTAATGATCTTTTGTTGAAATTCTAACTAACTTTAATAATTAGATCTTAAATGCTTGTTATAAAAATGGAATATACTTATATGCATTAGTATTTATGCTCAAATTATAGTAGAATAAGCATATAATATTAGAACTGATATTAATGATAATTAAGATTTTAAATAATATCAAATTGAATATGATTTATGGGGCTGTGAAGAAATAATCAGTCCTCGATAAACAAAAATGGGGTTTCAAACCAGTTTTAAAATAGACCCTATAGAGTAGACACTTAAAAAAAAGTGGATTTTACTTTATGGGGTCTTTTTGTCGTTGTATAATAAAATTATAAGAAATGAGTTGATATTATGGGTAAAAATTATTTCACATCTGAACAAGTTGAACAACTAAAGAAAAATAAATATGTTAAGCATGTATCAGAAAAGTCAATAACATACACTGAAGAATTTAAAGAAGTATTTATCGATGAATATAATTTAGGTAAAATTCCATCACAAATTTTAATTGAAATGGGATTTGACTTAAAAGTTTTAGGACGATCAAGGATTGATGGCATCAGTGAAAGAGTAAGAAAACAAGCAAAACGTTCCGAAGGCTTCAAAGATACTCGTGCTGAATTTTCTGGTAGACCAAGAACAAAAGATTTAACGCAGGAAGAATTGATGTTACAGTTCACTCGTAAATAGGTAAAAAAATAAAACCAATGGAAAAAACCTACACAAAAATGACTTTGTGTAACC
>CAKQBG010000028.1 GCA_934216145.1 uncultured Anaeroplasma sp. | reverse complement strand
ATTCCTATTTTCTTATTTCTTTAAATTCTTAGGTAGCTACCTACCTACCAAACTACCTCAGTTTGGAAAGAGCCAAAGAATATAAGCTTTTATTTTTTTTTATTTATTTTTTTCTTCTAATACTTTAGATAAGGCCTTCATAATACTTAGCTTACCATATTCGTATGTTAAGCCACCTTGCATATAAAGTGTATATGGCTCTACACATGGAGCATCAGCACTTAATTCAATTGTACTACCCTCTGTGAAGCAACCTGCAGCCATAATAACATCACAAGGATATCCTGGCATAGGAGCTGGCATAATATATACTCCTGAATCAACAGGAGAAGAAGCTTGAATACTTCTAGCAAATGCTACAAGATTTGGCTTAGTTTTAAGCTCTATAATTTGAATAATATCTGTTCTATATTCATTATATCTAGGAGATATATCCTTAAATCCTGTATGCTCAAGCATATATGATGCAAATATTTGAGTTTTAAGAGCACTCTTTACAGCATTAGGAGCCATAAATACTCCCTTAAAGAAATTACTATTTTGATTGAAATTAGCACCTAATTCTTTACCAACACCAGGAGAAGTTAATCTGTCAGCAATCATTTCAATATATTTAGTTCTACCACCAATATATCCACCTGAAGAAGCAATACCGCCACCTAAATTCTTCATTAATGACCCTACAACAACATCAGCTCCAACATGACCAGGCTCTTTTCTTTCAACTAGCTCTCCATAACAGTTATCTACCATAATGATAACATCCTTATTAACACTTCTGATTACGTTAATAACCTCTTCAATTTGAGCTATAGTTAAAGATTTGCGAGAGGAATATCCTCTTGATCTTTGAATTTCTACTAGCTTAATATCATTTTTAGCTAATCTTTCCTTTATTTTTTCTAAGTCAAACTTATTATCAACTAATTCAATTTGTTCATATTTAACACCATTAGCTATTAATGATTGAGTCGAATCTCCAATAATACCTACCATCTTTAATAAAGAATCATAAGGCTTACCAGAAAGAGAAATCATTGTATCTCCATGCTTTAATAATGCACTAAAGGCTAAATATAAAGCATTAGTACCACTCATAATTTGCGTTCTAACTAAGGCATCCTCTGTACCTAAAATGCTTGCGAAAATCTTTTCAAGTTTTTCACGTCCTGAATCAAAAATGCCATATCCATTTCTATCCGTGAAATCAGCATATTCAACTCTATTTTCAATAAATGCTGAAAGAATTCTATTGGAATTATAAAGACAAATATCATCTATTTCTTTAAAAATATCTTTTAAATCTTTTTCAGCTTGGTTACTTAATTCTATAACCTCTTGTTTTACTTCATCTAATATCATTTAAAATCACCGGTTTCCATTTTATCACAAAGACTTACTATTTAAAACATATTTTTTAATTTAATAAAAAAGTGTGCCCTAAGACACACATTATTTATATTGATTTCTTGTTTTTCTTCATAATTATAAAATAGAATGTGACTGATAATATAGTAGCTACTGTCCAACCAATTGGCCAAGAGAACCAAATGCCATTTGTACCTAAGCTCTTAGATAATAAGAAGGCAAGAATAACTCTTAAAATTAAATCAGTGAATGTAGCTATCATAAAATAACCCATTCTAGATGAACCTCTTAATACTCCATCAGCAACAAGCTTTGTTGCGACAACGATATAGAAGGGACTTACAATTCTTAAAAACATTATTCCAGTATTTATTGCACTTTCACTAGATGAATCCATAAATATGTAAAGAAGGTATCTACCAATTGTTAAATATAGAATAATAAAAGGAATACACAATATGATAACCATTTTAATTCCGGCAACAAATCCTTCATGAATTCTTTTGATTTTTCCAGCACCTAAATTTTGAGCTGTGTAATTAGAAATACCATTTCCAACTGTAGTTAAAGAGGTAATCATTAAATTGTTTAGCTTTACTGCAGCACCATATCCAGCTATCGCATCAGAACCAAATCCATTTATTACAGATTGAATAAATATATTACCTATTGAAATAAAGCTTTGTTGAAGAGTAGAAGGTATAGCTATAATTGCCATATCCTTTAACAACTTAAAAGAGAATATTTTTCTTTTATCATTCTCTAAAACAGGAAGCTTTTTAATTCTACTATAAACAATAATAAATGCTAATACAGCACTTATAGCCTGACAAATAAAGGTAGCCCAAGCTACACCAGCAATTCCCATATTAAATACTGTAACAAATAGAATATCAACACCAATATTTGCTACTGATGATATAGCTAGAAATATAAATGGTGTTTTAGAATCACCTAAGGCAGAAAATATACCAGTTGAAACATTATAGATGAATACAAATAATAATCCATAAATATAAATATCAAGGTATAATGAAGAATCATCCATAATATCATCAGGAGTATTAATTAATTTTAATAATGGTCTTGTTAAAAATAAACCTAATACAGTTAAAATAGCACATATAATTACTGTTGATATTAAAGCTGTATAAATAGCTGTTTTAACATCATTATTTCTTTTTTCACCATATAATCTAGATGTAATTACTGAACATCCAATATTACAGCCAAAGGCAAATGCTAAAAATATTAAGGTAATTTCATAACCATTACTCACTGCTGCTAGGGCATTACTACTAATGAATTTTCCCGCAACAATACTATCAGCTAAATTATATAGCTGCTGGAAAATAATACTTCCAAATAATGGTAAGCAAAATGTCCAAAGAACCTTACTAGGCTTACCTACTGTTAAATCTCTTTCCATATCATAACCTCATTTCCAATATGATAATATACCATTGAAATTATATAATTAAAAATATATAATATTTATATATTTGATAACGAAAGGATATAGATTATGGAATTAACTCAATTATACTATTTCTATAGGGTAGCTAAGCTTGAACATATATCAAATGCGGCAAAAGAAATAAATATAGCTCAACCAGCATTAACCAAGTCTATTCATAAGCTTGAAGAGGAACTTGGTGTAACACTATTTGATCATATTGGTAGAAATATAAAGCTAACTGAATGGGGAAAATGGCTTTTATCTCAAATTGAAAATCCTTTAATATCTATTTTAGATATAGGTAATCAAATAGAAAAACTAAAAAATAATAAGCATATAAAAATATGTGCTAAGGTTGCATCAATTTTTGTAACAAAAGCTATGCTTGAATTTAAAAATAAACATAATGAGGTTACCTTTTCATTATTACAAAATGATAATGATGGAGCTGATATTATTATTAAAACTAGTAATAATGGCTATAAGGAAAAGATTTATTTAGTATCAGGCGAATATTATAAGGATAAAATAAAATCTATTTCTGATTTAGAAAATATTCCCTTAGTAACCTTTACTTCTAATAAGGAATTAAGAAGTAATATTGATAGTCTATTAACAAAATTAAATATAAATCCTAATATTAGCTTTGAATGTGAGAATTTAAATTCTATTCATGATCTAATATTAAGCAATAATGGAATAGGCTTTATTCCTGAATTTACTTCAGGTGAATTAAGAAAAGATCTTTATTTAATTGATTTACCTGAAATAGAAGTAGAACGTTATATAGATGTCAAAAGAATTCCTTATGGAATAGGTAATGAGGAAATAGTAATAACCTTTTATAACTATTTAATAGAATGCTTTAAAAGAAAAAGAATAATTACATTATAAGGAGTATTTATTGAAAAAATAGAATTATATTTAAATGATAATGAATATACAAATGAAGGTTATGATAATACAAGAATTATCGCTAGAGCATTTGTTTTAAATGAAGAAAATAAGCTCGCATTATTACATATTCAAGGTGATGATATTTTTGGACATAGAGATTATTATGAAACATCTGGTGGTGGAGTAGAAAATGGGGAAAGCCTTGAAGAAGCAATAATTAGAGAGCTAGATGAAGAAATAGGATATAAATGTGAAATAATGGAATATCTTGGAATTGTTCATGATGAATATAATCTAATAAAGAGGAAAAATGAAAATAATTATTTCTTATGTAAAATAAAAATAAAAACCAAAATACATCACGTATCATATGGAGACTCTATGATAAGTGAAATAAAATGGTTTTCAATTAATGAGGTATTAAATATTTATAAAGATAAGAATAATGATTAATTTCAATATTCTTATTTTTTATAGATTTTATTCTTTAAATCCTCCATTCTCTTATCAAGTCTAGCTGATTCTAATGCTAGAAGCTTAAGCTCAAGAGAAATAGAAGTCTTTTCATCAATGTTTTTCTTATAGCGTAATTGATGTTCTAATGATGCCCAAAAGTTTTCAGCTATTGTTCTAATTTGTATTTCTACTGTCATCATTTTTTTACCACTTGATAAAAAAATAGGAGTTTTTACAATTAAATGAAGAGATCTATAGCCATTATCCTTTGGTTTTTTAATATAATCCTTTTCCTCAACTAATTCAATATCATCTTGAATTAATAAACCATTTCTAATTTTATAGACATCTTCAGGGAAGTTACAAATTACTCTTACTCCTGCAATATCTCTAATATTTTCTGATAATGATTCAATTGTAAAAGGAATATGCTTACGATAAGCCTTTTCAATAATTGAATCTATAGATTTAACTCTAGATTTAATAGAATCAATAGGATTTTGTTCCTTATTAGTGATTGAATATTCCTTATTTAATATTTCAAGCTTTGTAACAACTTCCTTAATTGCACATTCATAGTAGGTTAATAGCGCAGAATACGGTTTAGCTAGTTCTCTCATAATCTTTAATTTTAATTCTGGGTCAATATTTTCACTTGCTAGTTTTTGTATATCTGTAAAAGTTTTTTCAATATTTTCCATGTTATTCCTCGATTCTTTTATTAGTATAAATAAGCTTTAAAATAGATAATATACCTTTAATAATATATACTATTCCAAATATAATTAAATGTGTTTCTACACTAGCTCCTAAATTGGTAAATAATGATATCGCAAAATATATTTCAATAAGAGCTGTAATAAAATTAATTATTTTTTCGGATTTTTTTATAATTTTTCTTTCAAAAAATAAAAGAGATATAATTTCTAAGAAATTTAGTATCGCACTAATTCCCATAAATATAGCTACTAAATCTAAAACATTATTAGGATGAATTATAATAAAAATAGTAGATAGTATTATTAATAATAGATTGAATATGAAAATAATTAGGAATATTTTATTTTTATATTTAAAATAGCCCATAAATAGAATAAGACTAAATAAAGCTAAATTAATAAATAAAGCTATAGCTATATAGGTAATATTATTAATAATATGACTTCTTAGGGTAATAAGGATAATACCTAATATTATTAATAATATTGATAAAATATAGCTTGAAAATATAAATGCTTTAATAGTATTTTTAAGAAATTCTCTTGCCTTTAGAAGCCTCATAATTAATTATTATTCCTTTCTGTTAAAGAAATTAAATCCTTAACATTATTAAATAATATACAAAGCTCATTCCATATTTTTGATTTTGAATCTAAGGAATAATAATTAAATACGCCTTTCTTATTAAGCTTAAGTATGCCTGATTCCTTTAAAGCCTTTATATGATGAGATACAGCCGGTCTTGATAAATGCACCTCATTTGTAATCTCCTCTACACTTAATGGTTGATTTTTATTCTTTAAAAGAAGAACAATAATCTTTATTCTTGTAGAATCACCTAAAATATTAAATATATCTTTTTTATTTTCAAAGCCACTCGCAATACTATTCATCTTCTCATAGATCAATGAATCCATAAATAGCTCCTTTCGTTCGTTTTCTTAAACTAATTATATTTTATATTAAAAAAATGTCAAGAATTAGGAAAATATAAAGATATATAAATATCTATACAATATAATTATTTTTGGTGTATAATAATGGAAAAATATAAATATAAGGAGAGATATTATGAATAGAGGAAAAGTAGTAATAGTAGGTGCAGGAAGCGTTGGTACATCAATTGCTTACTCAATGGTAAATCAATGTGTATGTGATGACATTGTTATTATTGATATTAATAAGGATAAGGCTTATGCTGAAAGCCTTGATATGATGCATGCGATTGAATTTATGGATACTAAAACATTAGTTCGTCAGGGTGATTATAATGAATGTAAGGATGCTGATGTTGTAATAATTTCAGCTTCTAGTCCTATGCCAAGAGATTCTAGAGATAGAATGAAGTTCTTAGAATCAAATATTAATATTATTAAATCTATTGTTACTAGTGTTATGGCTAGTGGTTTCAATGGAATTTTCTTAGTAGTATCTAATCCTGTTGATGTTATGTCTTATTATGTAAGAAAACTATCAGGATTACCAAAAGAAAAGGTAATCGGAAGTGGTACAACCCTTGATACAGCGAGATTACATTATTATATTGCGAAAACAATTGATGTAGATCCTAGAAGTATTAATGCCTTTATAATTGGTGAGCATGGTGATACAGAGATGGTTGCTTGGTCTACTGCGACCATTGGTGGAAAGGATATAAAAAGTGTATTTTTAGATAATAAGGATAGAATTGGAGCTGATCCATATCAAAACTTTTTAAAGCTAACTTCCTATGGTGGATGGGATATATTCTCTAAAAAGGGTAATACATCATATGGTATTGCCTCATCTGTTACAGGAATTGTTAAATCAATTATGTTTGATGAGAATAGAATTTATCCAGTTTCAGTATATTTAAATGGTGAATATGGAATGAGTGATGTTTTTGTTAGTGTACCTACTATTATTAATAGAAGTGGTGCTAAAGAAATTGTCGAGCTTAGATTGACTAATGAGGAATATAATGAATTTAAGAAATCATGTGATACATTAAAAGAAAAAGATAAGGTTTTTAATGAGTGATAATTATGCCATTAATTTCATATACTAATACTTATGGAGTATTTTTAAAATTAAGAAAAGATATTTCATTAATTCAAAGAATTATAGAAATATTAGTACAGCTTATATTTTTAGTTTATAGTGGTTATTTATTATTTTCAAATTTAAATAATATTTCTTATTTTACTATATATTGTATTTTGTTTTTTATAAGCCTTTTATATTTTATCTTTGATATGTTTGTTATATTTAAAAAGAATAAATATATAAAAAAGCATATTAAGCCAAGAGTTCATAAGACTGTAAAGTATATTAAATATATAATAAAGCTTGCAATAATAATTATGGCTATTGTGGAAATCTATAGCTTAGGTAATTCTACTGATATAAAGAAAATAACTACTATAGCTTCTATTATTTCTTTAATTGTTCAAATATCAATTGATTTAATAACAAGATTTATACTGAAATATATTGATTTATTTATTGAATCTTTAAAAATGGATTATGAAAATAGTACTGTTTTAAAGGAAATAAAGAAGGGCTATAATACAATTAATGATATTAAAGAAAATGGCTTTAAAAATTTATTTTTAGGAAATAAAAATAATAAAGCTATTGATACTGATACTTCTAATTTAGAAAATAATAGATTAGCTAATTTAAAGAAAAATATTACTAATTTATTTAAAAAATAATATAATTATACTTATGCATATTCTAAATTATAGGATATGCATTTTATATTTATTTTAAAGTATTGTATTTTTAAAACAAATAACAAAATAAAATTCAAAATAATATTTATTCTTATTAAAAAAAGATAATAATTTTATAAAATAACAAAACAATAATGCAAAAACAGTTGTATTTTTAAAATTTTTATGATATTATAAAAAAACAAATGAAAGGGAGGAATTTTTATTATTTTAAATTTATTATAATGTGCTGCAGTAGTTTTGACATCAACATCTTTATCATTAAATGTTAAAACGCCAAATGGAAGCGATGTTGAGGTAATTGAAAGACAAGAAGGAAGTAAGGAAAAAATTGAAGAAATAAATAAAAAATATGATTCTATGTATTCTAAAGCCGAAAGAATTTCTTCAGCATCTTATATTTATAATTGTCATTCTTTTTCATGGTATTCTCAAAATATTGAAGCTAATCATTATTGGATGAATAATCCAACTGCTTATTATTTAGATGGAAGTTATATCGAGATTTCTTATTTAGAATTAAAAGAAAGGGATAGAATTTGTTATTTTGATAATGAAGGTTATAATTTGCATTCTGGAATTGTTTTAAAAATAAAAAATGAAGAACCTAATGATATTTGTGGCTCATCAAATGTTGTGGAAGTTCAGTCAAAATGGGGGGCTTGTGGTTTATATCAACATAGTGGGGATTATTGTCCTTATGTTTCATTATATGGTGGTGTAGAACATATGTAAAATATTATAGATATAGCTTAAATCATAATCATTCTTTTACATTTCAAGATTACAATGAAAAATATCATTATGAAAAATGTGATTGTGGAGCTTTAATTAAAAAACATCATTTTGTTTTAAATAAACGTAATCCCAAATCAATTTTAAGATATATTCCGGAATATAAGTGTGATGATTGTGGATTTATTACATTATTTGTTAATTAGGGGAAAATCAATATGAAAAAATTATTATTTATATTGTCGTTTTTAGCTTTAATGCTAGCTAGCTGTAGTAATAGTAGTAAAAATGTAATGGAAATGCTTTATAATGTATCAGAATCTCCTAAAGAAATTAGATACTTTGATTCTGGTGTTAGTAACAGTTCTTATTCTAATATTGATGTTTCTAAATATGAAGAACTTTTATCTAAGTTTAATAATTTAGCATTTATAAATGATAAAGATTTCCAAGGAGATGTTTCTAAAGAATCATATTTAGAATTAGTATATAATGATAGTACTTATTATTTAGGATTTAGTGATAATTATTTATATATTAAAGCTAATGACAATGAATCATATTATGTAGTGAATATTAGTAATGATTTTTACAACAATACTAAAGAATATTTAAATAGTTTTAATAAATAAAAAAGAATTTTATTTTTGTTTAGAAATAAAATAATTATTATTAGGAGGTGTGAAAAATAGAATTTGTTAAATCTATAATGTTCACACCGCCTTTTGGTCTAGATTAATACTATTAATGAATGAAAAAATGTAACTTTTAAGGCGAGAATCCCCCTTACCCCATAGTTACATTTTTTATTTATTGAACAATTTTATTTTGTTCTTTTTTATTGTAAATGGTATCATAGAAGTGTAGGAAAGTGGCAACTGACAAAACAAGAATCTTACCATTTGGAAGATTCAAAGGAGGAAAAGAAAAGTTTGGTTTTCTTGGCTTTGAATTTCATAATGGTAAAACAATCAAAGGCATCTATAGAACACATATAATAACAAGTAGAAAGAGATTAAAAGTTAAAAGACAAATTGCAAAACAATGGATTAAAGAACATATGCATTGTCCAATAGCCGATACTTGTAAAACCCTAAATCGAAAGTTAATAGGACATTACAATTACTATGGAATCAGTGGTAATTACGATAGCCTAGTTAAGTTCTATAAATATATTAAATGTACTTTATATAAATGGTTAAATCGTAGAGACCAAAAAGGTAAGATGAAATATTCTGATTATCTTAGGATATGGAAGTTTTATATAAAGAAACCTTGTATTAAAAAGGATATATGGCGTTGGCAACCAGTTTAAAAGATTATTAGTAAAGAGCCGTATGCGGGAAATTCGCACGTACGGTTCCGTGAGGGGCAAGCAAGACATAGCAACTCACAATATGATATTTTAAAACAATATAAATTGAAATAAGAGGTGAATTGTCGAGCCTTGTCTACTCGACTAGAGAATATGGAATACATTATCGAAACAAAAAATTTAACAAAGAAATTCCCAAAAAAATTAGCTGTTGATTCTATAAATATGCATATTAAAAAAGGAGATATTTATGGTTTTGTTGGAAAAAATGGTGCTGGTAAAACTACAGCAATGAAGCTTATACTTGGACTACTTAATCCAACCTGTGGTGAAATTTTATTATTTGGTTCTAATAAGCTTGATAATGAAAGAAGAAGGATTGGTTCTTTAATTGAAACCCCAGGATTATATAAGAATTCATCAGCTTTTGAGAATCTTAAAAGATTTTCTATATTATATGGTGGAACTAATGATGAAATAAATGATATATTAAAGCTTGTAGGTCTTAATACTAATCGTAAAGTAGGAAGCTTTTCTCTTGGTATGAAGCAAAGGCTTGGTATTGCGATTTCGTTACTTGGTAATCCTGAATTATTAGTATTAGATGAGCCTATTAATGGATTAGATCCTGAAGGTATTAAGGAAATAAGAGATGTTTTATTAAGACTTAATAAGGAAAAGGGAGTTACTATTTTGATTTCTAGCCATATTATTGATGAGCTTGCAAAAATAACTACTAGATATGGAATTATTAATGATGGTAAGCTTGTAGAGGAAATTGAAGCAAATGAGCTTTTGGATAGGTGCAAGGATAAACTTTTAATTAAGGTTTCTGATACTGATAAGGCTTTAAATATTTTAAATGATAACAATTTATTAGAAAAATACGATGTAAAGGATAAAGTGATTCATTTATATTCTAATTGTGAACATCCTGAAAAGATTAATGAGCTATTAGTCAAAAATTCTATTATGGTTTATGAATTAACATATGAGAAAGCTTCATTTGAGGATTATTTTATTGAAAGGATTGGAAGATAATGAAAAAATTACTTGAATTTGAATATAGAAAATTATTAAGATCTAAAGCATTTTATATTTGCTTATTGATTTCTATGCTTTCAGTTTCTGTCTCAATTATAACAATATTTTTAATAATTAGATTTTTTAGTGAAGAAGTAGGCTCATCTACTAGCCTAGTAATAATGAAAAATGCCTTTAGTAATGGAATGCTTTCAATTATAGGTGGTATATTTATTAGTATTTTTGTATGTGAAGATGATTCCTTAGGTACAATAAAGAATATTTATGCTAGAGGATATTCAAAAGTTAAGGTTAATATTTCTAAATATTTAGTTTCCTTAACTGGATATGTTATTATATATATTATAGATGTTTTATTATCATTTGTTTTAGGATTAGTATTCTTTAAAAATGGAGAAGTTGATAGTACATTTATTGCTTCCTTATTCGCTATTTTAGTTTTAGTTATAAGTTATCATAGTATATTCTTCCTATTTGCTTCAGTATTTAGAAAGCTAAGCTTTTCTATTGCTTCTTCAATTGTATTCCCTAATATTATCACATTAATATTAACTTTAATTGATTCATTTTCTAAGCTTAATTTCAAATTTAGTGATTACTGGATTGATAATAATTTGACATTTCTAACTGTAATAGATACAAATGCAGAAATTATAACAAGATCATTTATCTTGGGCTTTGTAGTTATTATAATTGCGCTTACTATTAGTAATTTAACTATAAAAAGAAAGCAAGTATAATCGAAAGGAGTTTTTACAACTCCTTTTTTTCTTGCTTTTATAACATAAATAGACAAAAATAGCTTATGAAAATGCTTAAAAAAGTAAAATTAACTTGACATTTTATTTTAAATTTATATATTATATATTTGCATATCGGGAAAGTTTTGGTTATTTAAATATGGAAGACTTTATATTAAAGTATATTAAGGCGAAAAATAGAAAAAGAATTATAAAGGGAGTTATCTTATCTGTTTTTTTAATTATTGGCTTTGCGATAACATCACTATTTATGGGTAGTGGTACTCCATCTAATGCAGAAGCTAATACATTTAAAACTACAACAAAGAAACTTCCAATTAATAGTAGTCCAGAATATGAGACGGATTTAGATAATTTAGCCTATTTGGCCTATAATATAGAAACTAATAAAAATTTTAAATCTGAAAGTATCGGTGAAGCAAAAGCGCAGATTATGGGTATACCATATATTCAAAAAATACATGATGAAAGAATTGTAAATTCTGAATATATGTTTCAACAAACTATTTCAACTTCAACATTTGTAAGCTTTGGACTTCAAAAGTTTTATTTGACTGATAAAATCATTAGAAGAAGTGAAGAATCTATTAATGGAGATAATGTTGAATGGAAAAATGAACCTAATGACGCAATTACCTATAAGCTTTCAGATGAAATATATGGCTGGACTCCAGATCAAATTTCAGCATATATTCTTTGTAGTGATACAATAATTTCAACTGAGCGTATTTCTAATGGTGAAAATGGCTATTATGAGATTAAATATTCCTTGAATCCTAAAAATGCCCCATATAAATATCAAAATCAGGTTAAGGAATATGGTGGAGCTAGTAGCTATCCTGGCTTTAATTCTATTGAATTAACATTTAAATTTAATTCAAATTGGATATTAGAATCAGTTCATACTGAAGAGGATTATGTTATTTCAATGATGAATATGAATCTTAATATTAAGACTAATATTAATGAGAATTTTACTTATAATGATATTCAAATTAAAGAATCTAGCTTCTTTTTGAAATATAAAAATATGGAAGCTAAAGGTGAAAAAGATGCATCTGTACTTGATGCTCAAGGGCTTTTACTTGAGGGCTTTTCTGATTTATTAAATGGAGAAAATGTTACATATAAGCTAGAGCTTAATATTAATGATGAAAAATATGACGTTTTATTAAAATTATCATTAAATGATAAGCATTTTATAGTAAATATAATGAATGAATTATATTTAAATATAGAATTAGATAATTCTTTAATACTAATTAATTATCATAATTTACATTTAAAATACAATATAGATTTAAATTATTTAAATAGCTTTATTACCTTTATTAAATCCTATTTTAAGCTTGATAATACTATAGATATTGATATTTCTAATATAGATTTAGATTCAATTGCTAAAGAATTATTAAAGAGTGAAGTAATTATAGATGAAGATAATTCTTTAGCTAAAATATCATCTACTCTTAATTTATTTAATATTGAATTACCAATAGAATTTACCTTTAGCTATAGTAATGGAGCTTATAGCTTTAAGGATATTAATACTAATTTTAATATAAATGGTAATAATATTTCTATTAATGTAGAAACAACACAGGAAAAAATTAATTTTAATAATTCTTATAATTATCAATCAATTAATGATTTATCATTTATATTAGATGAGGTAATGGATTTATTAAATAGTGATAGTATTAATTTAGATTTCAATTTAGATTTATCTAAAAATAATATAGCTATTAATGGTAATATTAACTACTTATTAAAGGCTAATATATTAGAAGCATATATTAATATTTCCTATCAAAATAAAAATTATTTAGTTAATATTTATTATTCTAATAATATTATTACTATTAAATATGAGGATTTAGTTATTGAATTTAATATTAATGAAGCTAATGATATTCTATCAAAAATAGATTTAGTTCAATTTAATGGTAGTGATTTAATAGCTAAGCTAATAGAATATATTAAAGCTATTGATTTAAATAAGACTATTGATTCTTTATTAATTAATAATTCTAATGTTGAATTAACATTATATTTAAAGAATAATACTTCCTATAAAGGAAGTATTAATAGAATTATTGATGGTTTAAACATAAATATAGTTAATCTAATGAATATTAATATTACTAAATCAACTATTTCAGAAATTAATATTCCAAAGGGAATGGATTTAACATCATTATTAAATATAGCTTCCTTTATTTCTAATAATAAGGATTCATCCTTCTTATTATCTTCATCAATTCAAGGTAATATATATGGATATGATTTTATTTTAAAAGGAGATTTGATTATTAATAATGATTTATCTATATTATTTAATGGCAATATTAATATAGAAAATAAAGATATACCATTTAAAATTATTTATATTAATAATTATATTTATTTAACTATATTTAATAAAACTATCTCTCTTAGTATAGCTGAGCTTAAGAGTCTTTTACCTAGTGATATTGATATTAATACAATTGTTAATCTTTTATCACATACTCAAATAGAAGTAGTAAATAATGAAGATAATATATTAATTAATGCTTCAATGAATTATAATGATATTTCTTTAAATAGTATAGAATTTAAATTAGAAAAACATGATTATTTAAATATTGATATTCTAGATATCAATTATGATTATACTGATATTAATAATATAATTGATGTAGTAAATGATATTATTAATATTACAAAGAATAATTCATTAGAAATTAAATTTAATAGTAGGATTAATGATAATATTACAATAGGTATTAATGGAATAGTAGAAATAAATAGTAAAAGCTTTGATTTAAATATAAGCTTAGTTATTTATTCTAATATTTTAGATATAAATATTAAATATATTAATAATTATTTTTATTTAACATATCAAAATATTAAGATAAAGCTTACATTAGAGGAAATTAAATCTATTATAAGTAGATATATTACAATTGATAATATAGAAATTGATTTAAGTAATATCATTAGTTTATTAGATACATTAGAGCTTACTACATCTAAAAATGAACTTAATATTACAATTGATTTACCAAAATTAGGTAAAATAAGTACTAGTATTAACACTTTAAAGGGATTAGTAGTATCAATAAGTGATATTGAGATTAATGGAATTAATTTAAATGAAATCAGTTTTAATTTAAATAAAACAAGTAATTCAATTGAATTAGCTAATGATGATTATTTAGAATATTCTAATTTAGAGGGGCTATTAGATATAATTGATAATTTAATAGAAATTATAAATAATAAGAATATTGGAATTAATTTAGGATTTGATTTATTAATAGGTGATATTAGCGCTAATATAAATATTATTGGATCAGTTAATATTGATTCTAATGAAGCTAGATTCAATATTGAATTAAAGGTATTAAATACTACTCACATTATTAATTTAGTAATTATTAATAATGAAATTAGATTAGCTTATGGTAATATAGCTATTAAGCTTAATACTGATGAGTTTATAGAATTAATTGATTATATAGCTAATAAATATAATTTAGATAGCTTTGATATTGATAGTAGTGTAATAAATGATATTATTAGTAAATTAACTATTAATGGAGATAAGGATACATTTAGTATTGTTTTAGATTTGAATGAATTGATTAATGAATTAAGGTTAAGTATTAAGCTTTTAAGAAATGATAAGACTATTGATATAGTAATAGATGATATTAGTACTAGTAAATATGAAATTAATAATATTAGTATTAATATTAATAGTAATTTATCAAATATAGTAGTTAATAGTGATAGCTATTTAGAATATGATGACATTATTAATATAATAGATAATATTGATAGCATTATTAACATTACAAAGAAAAAGAGCTTTAATTTAAGCTTTAATACTCAAATAATGAATAATGATTATGTTAGATTTGATGTAGAAGCTAAAGCGTATATATTAGTTAATGATAATGGATCTATTGATTTAGAGGTATCATTAGATTTACTTTCTATGACTAATAATGATAGTGATTATACAATTGATTTTGTTATTAAGAATAATTATTGTTATTTAGATATTAAGCTTGCTAGAAGAGATGATACTAGTCATGATTATTTAAGGGTTAGTGCGAATGTTAATGATATATTATCGATATTAGGTACTCTATCTAAGCTTATGGGAATTGATATTCCATTATTAGATAAGTTTATTGATGGTGATATTTCACTTGATAAGAATTCATTAGGATTGTTAATTCCTAATAAGGATGAAGTAGCTAATATTTGTTTTAGTGATTATTTAAAGAGTATTAATAGTAGTAGTGATGAATTAAAAATAGTTATTGATGGAATGAAGCTATTTAATGCGAATGATGATTTAGAGATTATATTAGGTAAGATTAATGGTAGTAGTGATATTAATCATTTAAATATTAATAATATTTATACAAATAATACATTAGATTCAGTTGAGAAATTTAATATTGATTTAAGCTTAATAGATGAAGAGTTTATTATTGCTGATAGAGATTATGAATATATTGATATTTCAACATTAAATGAGCTATTAAAGGCTTTTATTAATACATCTAGCTTAAATGATTTTAATATTAAAGGTAGCTTTGTTGTAGACGCAACAGTTGGAATTAGTATTAAGATGACTATTGATTTTGAGGCTATTATTAAGCTTGATGAAAATAAGGTTCCTTCAATTATTATTAAATTTAAAAATATTCCAGTTATTGTAGGAGTTAATAATGATGTTCCATATTCATTTGGTGATACTGATGGTGGAGGATATAGAGATTTAACTTTATATTTTAAGAATAATAATGTTTATTTATATAGAACAGAAGAAATTAGTAGATTTGCAGCAAACTCTCAAAGGTTTGAGAAGAAGCTTTATACGACATTAGATTTATTCTTAGGAGATATTTATTATTATTTATTACAGGTTGGATTTGGCTTTAGTGATTCTATTATTAGTAGTATTAAGGATGGAATGAATATTGATGAGAATCATGTTATTGATTTAGCTAAGGTTGTTAATAGCTATCTTAAGGTTAATGATAATACTTATAACTTAAGTATTTCTTTAGGAGAATTAACTGGTAATGATCAATTAGGTAATATGAATTTATCTATTATGACATCTAACATTGATAATAAGAATTATATTTCTAGCTTAGGATTAGATATTGATATTAATGTTTCAGTATTAAAATTAAAAATTAGTACTAATGATATGGAATTAATTAATATAACAGAAAATATAGATATTTCTGAATTAGAGAATTATATTAATAATTATCAATATCGTATAGATGAGCTATGGACTGCAAGAAGTGGTAAATGGAATTTAGCTAGTAGTATTGATTATTTAATTATATTTGATTGTAATAATGGTAATGATTTAATTGAAAAAAAATATAAATATAATGATTTAATTGTATATCCAAAATTTAAGGATTATGAATTAATTAATGGTAAATATATGATATTTAATGGCTGGTATAAAGATAGTGAATTTAGTGAGGATTCATTATTTGATAGTGAGTATATGCCTAGAGGCGATATTAAGCTTTATGCTAAATGGGAATATGCTAGTACAGGATTAATTGAATTTGAGACTGAGTATGGTGAGAATCCTGAAAATATCTATTTACTTGAGGGTAGTATTTTAAATCTACCTAGTATGCCTTTAATTCAATATGAGTCTTCATATTATTCTTTCTTGTATTGGAGTTATAATGGTAAAAAATTCGAATATGATATTATGCCTAAAGGTGAATTTGTTCTTAAGGCAGTATGGGAATTAGTTGTTCCTAAGGTTAGGTATAATAATGAATTGATTGATCTTAGGGATTTTGATGAAAAAGTAGCTTTAATTAAATCTGATAAAGGATTTATTTATAATAGTATTTCTTTAAATGAATTTATTAATATTTATCCAAATCTTTCTATTGATTTAGATTCTAATTCATATATATTTGATACAAGTGTTTATTCATTTGATTATTTTAATAATATTAATAATGATTATTATTATATTGAATATAATATTGATTCTAAATATAATCCAAATAATTATTATATTGGTATTATTTATAGTAAGAATATTAAAGCTAGTTATGATATACCAAGTTATGAATATGGTGATTATATAGCTAATGCTTGGTTTAGTAGTAATAATTTTAGTAATGATAATTTAGTTTTAGATTTCTCTACTATTAATGAAAATACTATTTTATATCCTTATTATTCAACTAATAATAGCTATTTCATTTATGATAAATCTAGTATTATAGGTATTAATAATACAACTGATACTGTTATTATTCCTATTTTAAATAATGGTATAGTTATTAATAATATTAATGATAAAGCATTTTCAGATAATAAATCTATTAAGAATTTAATTATATCTATTTTTATTACTACAATTGGACAGGATGCATTTAAGAATTGTGATAATCTAGTTAATTTATATATGGGTGATAATGTTACAAGCTGTAGTAATGATGCATTTTATATGTCTAGTTCTAGTAAGGCTTCAAAGATTGTTTATTATTCTAATAATAACAATATTAATATAAGTAGCTTAATTGCTTATAAGTCCTTTGGTTCTTATAAGTATTATAGCTCAATCAAAAATTTTAAGAATCCTAAAAACTTTAATTTAAATGAAGTCATTAGGTCATATGTATTATAGTATTTTAGGATGTATATCAATGATGTACATCCTTTTTTCTATAAGTTAAAATCTTATATTTACAATGTTTTTGATTTACGTTATAATTTATATGAACATGTTCATAAAAGGAGTTTTATATGCCAAAGGTAATAAATGTAACCGAAGAAGAACTAATGGGAATCGCTAAGAATTTAATAGATAATAAGGAATATGACAAAATAACCTGTAGGTATATTTCAAGTCAAGCTGGAATTGGAGTTGGTACGTTTTATCACTTTTTCAATTCTAAGCTTGAGCTAATTGCGAAAATAATGCTTAAGGATTGGATTTTAGCTTTAGAGGAAATAGATTATTCTACATTGCTTATTGAATCTATTAGAAGTATTTATAATTCCATTTATAATTTTTCAAGGAAATATTATGATTTATGGCAATATGAAAAAAAATCATCAAATAAGGTCTTTGCTGGTAAGCATGATTTATTAGTTAAACAGGTTAAGAATAGACTTATTAAAGCTTATGATTCTAGCTATTTAGAATATGATGAAAAAATAATTGATTTTTTAGCAGATGCTATAATTTATTATGCTTCAAGTTTAAAAGAATATGATGATTTAAACAATATATTTATAAAACTAATAAAATAGGAGGAAGAAAAAATGGATAGTTTTAAGGATTTACGTATTGTTGATAATTTTTATCAAACTTCATTATTTTTCCCAATGCCACTTACATTAATTGGTACATTGGATAAAAAGGGAGAATTAACATCATTTGGTGCTTATTCTTTAATTTTTCCTTATTACATTGCAGGTAAAGATTTTTACGCAATGGTTTTAGAGTGTAGAAATACATCTAATACAGCTAAGGGCTTATTAAGACATGGTAAGTGTACAATTAACTTCTTACCATATTCTAAGAAGTATTTTGCTTCTCATGTTGATTTAGGTTTCCCAGGAGATACACCTGAAGAAAAAATGAAGAATTTTAAATTTCATTTAGAGGATTCATTATCACAGGATAATGATAAGTCTCATAAATATCCTAAAATTATTAGTGAAGCATTACAGGTTATGGAATGTAGCTGGGTTAAGGAATTAGATAATGCTCAGGATGATCCTATATTAGATGATTATGAGGGATTTAATTATCATAACTTTAATGGTATTACATCTAAGTTTGGTGCTCATTTCATTTTAAAGGTTGATAAGATTTTAATGAAGGAAAAATATTATAATTCAATTATAAATGGTGTAACAGCTAAAAACTTTATGCCATTACCTTCAAACTGGGGCTATAGAGATTCTAAGAATTTCTGGTGTTCTCCATATCATAAGCCTGAAGCTGTTGGTATTCCTGATAGAGAGGTAGATTTAACTTCATTAAGATACGCAGCAAATAGAGCTGATGATAAGGTTAAATTTACTGATGATGCGTTAAAGATGCTTGTAAAGGTTCCAAGACCATTTTTGAAACTTGTATTAAAGGGGTGTGTTGATTGGGCTAAGGAAAATAATTGTGAGCTTATTACAGAGCGTGAAATGGCTATTATTAATGATAAGAGAGCTAAAGAAAAGAAGAAATAATGAGAGTAGATTTGGTAAATTAGGATTTGAAATTCTTAAGGCTTTAATTAATAAAGACATTATGTAGTAGCACTTGATATGGCATCTGGTGATATATAAGTAGATAATACTAAATATGAATTTGTTAAAATCAATGTAACAAATCATAAAACATTAGATGGTGTATGTAATAATTGTGATGTTGTTATCTCAACTGTAGAATTAACCACCTCTAGTGCGACTTAATCAAATTATGATATTGATTATCAAGGAAATTTAAATTTATTAAATGAAGCAAAGAAAGCATCAGTTAAGCAATTTGTTTATACATCTTTAATTAGGGCTTTCGAAAAAATCCTGATGTACCTATGGTTAATGCTAAATATCAATTTGAGCAAGATTATGAAGAGTGGAAGTTATGTTATATTACGTCCTGTGTTTTTATGATATTGTAAAGGTATTTAGACCAATGATTGAGTCCGGTTCTGTTTCTTTACTTGGTAAGAAGGATTATAGCTGTAATGTTGTTAAAACATCAGGTTTTGTAGAATTTATTGTTGATCATATGAATGATTTTAATAAGCTTTACAATGTAGGTGGAAAAGAAACTTATACTTATAAATAAAGATAGCAAGTCTTCCTAAGAATAAAAAGAATGGTAAGTTGGCTATTATTAAATTCTCTAAGATTACATTAACTAATAGTATGATTTGTGATACTAAGGTTGGAGATTCTAGCTTTAAGTAATATATATTTGAAAGCTTTAAAAATTAATAAATATTTTATTCAAAATAGATTAAATACTGAAAATAGTTACTTTAATTAAATATATATTTATAGGAGGGGAAAATTCATCCCTCCTAAATTTATTTTTAACTCTTTTTATAATCATTTTTATTTAAAATCTTAACAAAGATGGTTAAATAAGATATAATGACAAAGGAAAAGGTGATATTATGGCAAGAGTAGATTTAATAACAGGCTTTTTGGGTAGTGGTAAAACAACATTTATTCATAAATATGCTAATTATTTAATTAATAACAATGAGAAGATTGCGATAATAGTAAATGATTTTGGAGCAGTTAATGTTGATAGACTTTTATTTTCTGATTTAGAGATTAAGGGTGTACATATTGAACAGGTAGCTTGTGGAAAAATATCTTGTGACTGGAAAAGGCGATTTAGAACTAAGTTAATTACTTTATCATTGTATCATTTTTCTCATGTTATAGTTGAACCATCTGGAATATTTAATATGGACGATTTTTTAGATGTTATGAATGATGATACTATTGTCAATTTGTTTTCTATTGGTAGTGTTATAGCTATTTCTGATATGCCAAAATTTCATAATAAATATGAAGAATATTTATTTGTTAATGATATATCATCAGCAGGTATTATTTTTATTAGTAAACTATATAAAAATAATCCTAATGATGTTAAAGAATGTATTTATAAATCATTAGATTCTTTCCATACAGATAAAGGCTATTTAAATATTCCTATTATAGATTATTCTTGGGATGAATTTGATTTTTCAAGATTAAATAGTATTGGATATAACGATTTATATCATGATAGACTATCATGTGATTATAATAGTATATTTAATTCTTTTTATATTTTAAATTCAAATATTAAAAAGGATGAATTATTAAAAAGAATAAAGTTTTTGTTTGAAGATAAATCTTTAGGTGTTATAATACGAATTAAAGGTTTTATTTTTGATGATGAATGGTATGAAATAAATGCTACTCATGATGAAACTACTATTAGTAAAAGAATGAATGCTCAAAGAGCGATAATAATTATTGGTACTAATTTAAATGAAGAAAGGATAAAAGAGCTATTAAGCTAGGTATTTTTTATGATTAAACAACCACTTAAGGGTATGAACGATTTTATACCACGTGATGCAGCAATAAGAGATTATATGATTTCTAAAATTAGTGAGGTTTATAAAAGCTTTGGATTTGAAAGAATCTATACTCCTGCAATTGAAGATATTGAAAATATTGATAATAAAGAAGGAGGAGAAAATCAAAAGCTTATTTTTAAGATTTTAAAGCGTGGTGAAAAGCTTGATAAGGCTTTAGAAAATAATGAATACAATAAATTAGCTGATATGGGTCTTCGCTATGATTTGACTTTACCATTAACTAGATTTTATGCAGCTAATAGAGCTAATTTACCTCAAATTGGAAAATTTATCCAAATTGATAGAGTATATCGTGCTGAGCGTCCTCAAAGAGGTAGAGATAGAGAATTCTACCAATGTGATATTGATGTTATAGGAAATAAATCAATTAATGCTGAAATAGAACTTATTACTGCTACAGGTAGAGCTTTATTAACATTACCTATTGGTGAATTTTCAATTAGAATTAATCATAGACAAATTTTAAGAGCATCTTTATTAAAGATGGGATTTAATGAAAGTGATTTAGATGAGGTTTGTATTTCATTAGATAAGCTTGATAAAATTAATACATCAGGTGTAAAAGATGAATTAATTAATAAAGGCTATAATATTGACGCGATAAATTCACTTATTGATTTCATCAGTACTCCTGTATATTTAGAAAAGGTAGAGGAATTACTTGGTGATAATGAATATTTAAATGATTTAAAATATGTTATTAATGGAGCTTCTAAGCTTTCTAATAATAATTATAAAATTATTTATGATTATACATTAGTTCGTGGACAAGGTTATTATACTGGCTGTGTTTTTGAAATCGCAAGTATTAAATTTGGTGGTACTATCGGTGGTGGTGGTAGATATGATAATCTAATTGGAAAATTTATAGGTGAGGATATACCTGCAGTTGGTTTTTCAATTGGATTTGAAAGAATCTACGCTATTTTAAAGGATAGTGATTTTAAGATTCCAAATCAAAATAAGCTAGCTATTATTTATAAAAATGATTATGTTAAGGCGATGGAATTTGCTGATAAATATAGAGAAAATTACCAAGTTTCATTATTTGAATTCCCCAAAAAAGTCGGAAAACTTTTAAATAGAATAGAAACAGATGGTTATAGTGGATATATTATTTATGATGAGAATAATGATGTTAATGAATTACACATAATAGGTGATAATAATGGAGAAAATTAAAAGCTTTACTATTGATCATTTAACATTACGTCCAGGAATTTATGTTTCAAGATGTGATAATTTTGATGGCTTTACATTTACAACATATGATTTAAGATTTACTAGACCTAATTTTGAACCAGTAATGGATACCGCACCTATTCATACAATTGAGCATCTTGCGGCTACATTCTTTAGAAATTATCATAGTGATAAGACTATGTATTTTGGACCTATGGGCTGTAGAACAGGATTCTATCTTATTTATAAGGGAATAGATAATTTAGATGAAACTAAAAAAGATGTTTTAGATTGTATGGATTTTATTATCAATTTTGAAGATGATATTCCAGGAGCTTCCCCTATTGAATGTGGTAATTATTTAGATATGAATTTATTTATGGCTAAATATTATGCTAAAAGATATAAATCTATTTTAGAAAAAAATAATTAATTTTATTAGGGGCTGTGAAGAAATAATCAGTCCTAGATAAACAAAAATGGGGTTTCAAACCAGTTTAAAATCTGGAAAGAGACTCCATTTTGTTGTATAATTTAGGTATGGAAAATATAGAAAATCAACACCTAAATAATACATCATTGTGCAATGATTAT
>CAKQBG010000027.1 GCA_934216145.1 uncultured Anaeroplasma sp. | reverse complement strand
TTAATAGTATTAATCTAGACCAAAAGGAGGTGTGAACATTATAGATTTAAAAAAATCTATTTTTTCACACCTCCTTTAATTTTTTAGGCAACCAATAGGTATCACAAAGACGTTATCGTTTCTTTTGTATCCATATTTTGTTCCAGTAATAATTATTTTCAGATCAGGCTTTCGTAAGTTACCTGATTTTATAATTAATGCTTCTAGTTTATTTAGATTAGCAGCTCCATCTTCAATCTCCATACTTCCAAGTTTAAATTCGATAAGTGCATATCTTCCGTCATTCAGATGTAAGACACAGTCGGCTTCTAAACCTAAATTATCATGATAATAGGAAATTTCACCATCTAGTGCTTGTGAATATACCTTTAAATCTCTAATGCATAAAGTTTCAAAGATAAAACCAAATGTTTTTAAGTCTAAACTATATAGTTTAGGTGAACCACCAAGTGCGGCAACAGCAATTGAAGGATCAACGAATTCTCTTTTTCTGCCACTCCTCATAGCAGTTTTTGATCGAATTTGTGGACACCATCCGAATATATCTTCAACAACATAAAGCTTTTCTAGTGTTTCAATATAATCATCAAAAGTTAGTTCTGTAATATTATTAGTTGTTGAGCATCATCAATGATATATACCTTTTTGGCTAATGTTGATATATTTCTTGCATAACTTCTAATTACAGCACGCATTGTCTGTTGATTTCTTTTTACTTTGTCAACACTAAACATATCTCGAGTATATATTTGCTGAAAATAATCCTTAGGAATGGCAAGCTGTGCTTCTTTATCTTTCAACAAAATACTTTCAGGCCAACCACCTCTACAAGCGGCGAATATTATGTCATCAATTGTTAAATTAGTTATACATCCTTTTTCTAATTGGTCTTTTCCATCAAATAGGTCCATTAATGACACAGAACCATTTGATTCTAAAGATTCGTAAAGACTCATAGGATACATTTTCATTGTTGAAATTCTACCAGTGCCAGTATGCTTTGTTTCCTCAATTTTTGATGTTGAACCAGTTAAAATAAAATGACCTTGACCATGATGTTCATCGCAATATGATCTAACAGCGTCCCATAATGTTGGTGCATCCTGCCATTCATCTATTAATCTAGGCTGGTCCCCTTCCAATAGTGCCATAGGATTAATTTTTGCGGTATAGATTAAGCTTTCTTTATCTGGTTCTTTTTGAAGCATAATTTTACTTTTGGCTTTTTGCTTTACTGTTTCAGTTTTTCCACACCATTTTGGTCCAACTATATTAGTTGCTCCAAAAGCTCGTAGTTTTAGGTCTAATAAATCGTCTGCAATTCTTTTATAATAGATTTTGTTGTCCACCATATATCACCATTTGTATTTTAACTCAAAAAAACTATTTTCAATGATTTATTATTGTTTTTTTTGATGATTCATTTTGATTTTTTTTGATTGGATTAATTATTTAATGATTAGTTAGTAAAATTTATTATTTAGTTAAGGATATTTGGTAGACTCTTTTACTTGTAATTTTAAATATTCTAAATTATAATAAAATTGTTATTAAGGCTTATAAAAATTGAATAATAGAGGTAGAAAATGAATATTTTAACAAGAGATGAAATTAAGGAAAGAATTAAGAAAAGAACAGTAGATGATGATGTTCTTAAGGCAATAAATAATTATTTAAATACGGATGATTTGGAATTTGTTTTATATATTGGAATAAATTATTATTCGGGTAATGGTCTACCTAAAAATCAAGAGCTTGCATTTGAATTTTTTAAATTTGCAGCTGATGCTTCATTTTCTAGAGCAATTCCTTTTGTTGCATATTGCTATCGTTATGGTCATGGTGTTAATGAGGATTATAAGCTGGCTTTGGATTGGTATAAAAAAGGAGCAGAGCTTGGAAATACAAGCTGTATGTGTAAATTAGCTGAGGAATATCTTTTAGGCGATATTGTAGAGGTTGATGTAAAAGCTGCTAAAATGTGGTATGAGAAGGGCGCAAGTCTTGGTGATGGTAGCTGTATAAGAGCTTTAAATAAATATCATTGGAGTGATGAATATGAAGATAAAGATAAATGATTTAGAATATGAACTGAAGGAACAAAAAGATAAGCTATTTATTAGTAATAGTGAATTAGAAAGATTATCTGATAATATTAATTTGCTTATAAAGTATAAGCTTATGGATTTAAAAATAGATGGATTAATTGATGATGAAACTAAAATTATAATTGATAATGTTACCTATTATGATATTAATTTAGTGCTTTTAATACTTAAGAATAATAATGAGCTAATTATGGAAATTATTTCGGCTATTCCTGATAAGAAATATATTTGGGAATATATTATTGATTCTCTTGATCAACAAGAAGCTAAAAAGAATATTGATTATATTTATAATTACATTGATTTATTTGAAAGTTTTTATGAGGTAAGCGAGAATCATTCATATTGTTATCGTACAGAATATTATACCTATCAGGATGCCCAATATTATTTAAAGCTTTTAGCTAATGTTAAAAAAATGATTAATGATGAGAAAAAGCCTAAAAGATCTACTAAGGATAAACCATTTTATTATTTTGAGGTTGATGATAGCTTAAGAATTTTATCTAAGGATTTTGGAGTTTTAAGGGAAGATGTTGATTTTAAAAAGATAATTGAAAATGCTTATCCTGATATTGAAAGACCAACGCTTGCTCAAAGTGCAGCAAGCCTTCTATATACAATCATTATTGAAAAGCCTTTTGTTTCCTATAATTATGAAGCAGCTGCTATAATGACCTTAGATTATTTAGATTTAAATAATGCTATTTATAGACGTGATAAGAGTGAAAATTTTATTAATCCTCATTTGACATTAAATGTTAGTCCAAGCGATTTAATGTATGCGATTAAGCTAGTAGAGGATAATAAAAGAAAGAAAAAGGCTGATGTTATTAAGAAAATTGTTCCTTTATTTGGTATGAAAAAGATTTCTTATAATTATGAAAAAAAACAAAAGCTTGCTAAACTCAAAGAAAATCCTACAAAGGATGAAATTTATCGTTATATTGTTTATTTTACAGAGCATTATCATGGTTATCAGGGCTATTATGAATATTATAAAGGCAATAGTATTGTATACAAAATTCATTATCATGGTGAATATACTAATTTAAAGTTTAATATTCTTAAAAGTATGGAGAGTCAGGATACTTTAGTTTTTGACTGTGAGGCTCATGCCTATACTGAAGGACCTACAGATTTATTACATCGTGCAAAGATTATGGCTTTGATTTATGAAGAAATTAAAAGAAGAAGCTATGATGATATTTTAAATGATTATTTTAAAGAACTAAAAATGGACCTTAAACAACTTTATGATTCAAGCATTAAGATTGAATTTAACCTAAAATGGGATTATGAAATAGATCCTGATTATGAATGGTGATATTTGATGTTTTTTAAAATAATTAGCAAAGTATCAATCTTTGGTAGTAAAGATTGGTTACAGTTCACTAGTAATTCTAATTTACCACCTATTATGATTGAGGTTAAATATAGAGAAAATTCTAAAATAACGGAATCAGACTTGATAGTAGAAAAATATAATAATATTCCCAATTTGGTCATTACAAAGAATATCAATGATTTTGGTATAAGAGATTATAATGGTGGAAAGCAAATATATAAAGTTTCTGCACCAGTATTTTTATATTTGTTGGGTTATGTTGAAGACAAAAAATATAACTAAATAATATAATATTGTTTTGTTATTTTGTGTCGCAAGCAGAAAAGTGGTGATAATATGATTAAAATTAATAATAATCCTTATAGCTTATTACAAAAAGGGGATAATTTATATATTAGTCACAATGATTTAATTAAGATAATTCCTAATTGTGATAAGATTGTAAATGAATTAGATGGTTATCAGGATGATACAATTATTTATAATAAGGAATTATATTATGATATAAACATTTTATTAATGATAATGAGTGATGATTCTATTAAAAAGTCTATTGTTGAACAAATAGAGCCTAAATATGTATGGAATTATTTATATGATGCAATTAATAATTATAGTACTATAAATCAGAATAATTTATATTATTTAAATAATTATTCTGAATATTTTAAAACCTTAAAAAAACTAAATAATGATGATTTTTATTCAAAATGTATTCATGTATTTGACTATAAATATGCAAGCTATTATCTAGATATGCTTAGTGATATTCAAAAAAAATATAAGCTTGATCAAAGCTTTGGAGTACTTAAGGATGATGTTGATTTAGATTTTTTAATATATGATAGTTATTTTTTGCCTAATGTGGTTATCACAGCATCATTAAATGCAGCTAATATTTTTTATACGATTGTTAAGGAAAAGCCTTTTGTTTCCTATAATTATGAAATTGCGGCTATCATAGCCTTAGATTCATTAAATGAAAATAAAGAAATTTATATAAATTATGAAAATAATGGATTAATTAATTTAAATGATAGGTTAGTTGTTTCCTCAAGTGATTTAATTAAAGCTATAACTATTATTGAAGAAAATAATAATAAATCAAGAGAAGAAGTTGTTTTAATGCTTAATCCTTTATTTGCTGAGTATTTTAGTGATATTGATATAGAAATGGAAAGGTTATTAGATGCTGTTAAAACTGCCCCATCATTAGAAAATATTTACCAATACATTATTTATTTTACTAAAAGTTATATTGGTTATCAGGGCTATTATGATTATTTTGGATCTAATAATAGTTGTGTCTATAAGATCCATTATCATGGGAAATATGAAAATTTCAGACTAAATATTTCTAAAACTATGGCTGCAGGCAATATTCTTGTTTTTGATGGTGATGCTACGGCCTATATGGAAGCCCCAAATGATTTAGAGCATCGTAGTAGTACAATTACAGGTCTTTATGATGAAATAAAGCAAAGAAGCTATACTGATATTTTAGATAAGTATTTCAAGCAATTAAAGATGAATTTAGGGGAATATTTTTCTAATATTGATATTCAATTTGATTTAAAATGGCATATTGAAATAGATACTGATTATGAATGGTAAGGATTACAAAATTATTTTACCTCTAACATTAGTTGGAATTCCTAAATATGGTGATCCATATGATGTTACTTCGTGTAACTATTGTAATGCTAAATTTCTTGTTATTTCTAATGAAGAGTTTGATATGTGGAATATTGAAAATATATGCTTGGATTTATATACTAAATTTGGATTTCTACTTGGGGATGGAGATTATTATTATTTAGAATACAATGATTGTAAAATACTCAAAGATTATCTTAAAAATAATAAAAATGAGATATCATCAAAAATATATGATTTACTTATTAATTTTTGTGATAAAGCAATCAAATTAAAGGCAGGGCTAGGCTTTGATTTCTAATATAAAAAGGAAAAGATTTAATTATTCTTTTCCTTTATTTTGCTTTTGTTAAGGTATTCCTTTACTTCTTTAGGTAAATTATCTATATCGAGATTTTTTACATAGCCTTCATCATTTTGAAGAAGTATAGTTTGATAATACCATTCCTTATATTTAATTAAAGCTAGACATCTTTCAAGGCTTTGAATTTCATCTAAAATCTTTTGTTCCTGGTTTAGAAAGAAATCATATCTTTTTTGAAGTGAACTGTTACCTTGTCTACATAAATCCATAAATTTTTTTATTTCTTTTATTTTTAAACCACTTTGCTTTAAACAATTAATAATTTTTAGGGCTTCAATATCGCTATCATCAAATATTCTATTTCCAGCATTATCTCTTTTAATATTTATTAGAATACCTTCATCATCATAATAGCGAAGTGTTGGTACTGATAAATTCATAATTTTAGCTATTTGTCCAATTGTATACATTTTTTTTCATCCTTTTTTTTATAGGTGTTGACCTCAAGTAAACTTTAGGCACTATAGCATAAAGTAGACTTTAGGTCAAATAATGGTAAGGAGATAAATTATGTATAATAATAAAATTAAATTATCTAATGGTGTTTTAGTACCACAGCTTGGTCTTGGCACCTGGTTTATAACTGCGATGATGCCAAAAATGCAGTAAAAAATGCTATTTCCTTAGGATATCGTCATATTGATACGGCTGAGGCTTATGGTAATGAATATGAGGTTGGTCTTGGTATTAAGGAAAGTGGTATTAAAAGAGAGGATATTTTTATTCAAACAAAATTACACGCTGAGGTAAAAAGCTATGAGGCTGCCAAGGTAAAAATTGAAGATTCTTTAAGGAAGCTTGGAGTTTCTTATATTGATTTAATGATTATTCATTCACCACAGCCTTGGGCTAATTTTAGAGATGGTAATCATTATGAAAAGGGGAATTTAGAGGCTTGGCGTGCTTTATCTGAATATTATAAGGCTGGAAAAATAAGAGCAATTGGTGTTTCTAATTTTGAAATTGTTGATCTTGAAAATATTATTAATAATTCCGATGTTAAGCCAATGGTCAATCAAATTTTAACTCATATTGGTAATACTAATTTTGAGCTTATTGATTATTGTAAGAAGCATGATATTGTTGTTGAGGCCTATTCGCCTATAGCTCACGGAGCTTTATTAAATAATAAGGTAGTAAAGGAAATGGCCTTGAAATATAATGTTTCAATTGCAAAATTATGTACATTGCAGTTTGGCTTTATATCCCTTCCTAAAACTGCTAATTATGAGCATATGAAGGAAAATGGCGATGTAGATTATGTAATTAGTGATAGTGATATGAAGCTATTATGTGAAATTAATAAAATCGATAGCTATGGTGATGCAAGTGCATTCCCATGTTATGCTAAGCAAATGTAGGAGGAATTTATGAATAAGCCATATATTATTTGTTATATGATGACATCAATTGATGGAAGAATCGATTGTAAAATGACGGAAAATTTAAGAGGTGTTGAAGATTATTATAAAACACTAGATGAATTAGATATTAAATCAACACTAAGTGGTAGAGTAACAGCTGAGCTAGAGATGGCTTTGGCTGGAAAGTTTGTACCAAAGACTTGTGAGCATCCAAACACAAACTTGTTTGTTAAGCATAATGATGCTACTGGCTATGATATAATTTGTGATACCAATGGAATACTTTTATGGGATGATGATGTTAATTATTCAAAGCCTCATATTATCATTACAAGTCAAATGGTAGCTACTGATTATTTAGCTTACCTTGATAGTAAAAATATTTCCTTTATTGTTGCAGGAAAGGATAAGATTGATTTAGCTCTTGCGACAAGTATATTATATGATTCATTTAATATTAAAAGATTAGGTGTTGTTGGTGGAGCTAAAATTAATACAGGATTCTTAAAGGCTAATTTATTAAATGAAATAGTTTTATTAATTGGTGCAGGTATTGATGCAAGAGCATCATATCCAACAATGTTTGATGGTCTTAGTAGGTTATCCAATTGAAGCTAAATGATGTCAAGCGTTTTGAAAGTGATGCAGTATTACTTTCATATAAGCTAATTAAATAGTTCGACAGATAGAAATAATTAAAATCTGGGAAAATGTCGCAATTGCCATACTTTTCGGATTTTTTATTTTTTAAAAAATGTAGTATGCAAGAAACCATTAGCTAATATTATAAATCAAATAAAATAAATTCATTTTATAAATGAAGTGAAATAATACGCTTTTAATCCGTTTTTTTAGGTTAATCAAAAATGAATGATTTTTAAATTTAGAGTATTAGATTAATATAACAATAATTTAAAATAATTAATATTTTTGATATGTCATTCATTATCAATCACAAATGTGTACAGCAAAATAGCACAAATATGTACAACAAAATAGCACAAATGTGTTAAAAAGCAATTGACAAAAGAATAAATTAAAGTATATACTATAGTTGGTGAGAAAATATGATAAACTATAAAAAAAGAATAGCTGATGATTTGTTAGATTTGAAACTAGATTCATTTGGTGCGACCTTGATAATTGGCCCAAAGGGATGTGGTAAAACAACAACAGCTAAGCAAAAAGCGAAAAGTGTTATTGAGTTTCAAGATGAAGATAAAAGAGAAAATTATTTAGCTGTTGCAGAAACTATGCCATCTAAATTGCTTATCGGTGAAAATCCAAGACTTTTTGATGAGTGGCAAGATGCTCCTAAGATTTGGGGAGCCATTAGAAAATCTATTGATGATAGAAATGAATCGGGATTGTATATTTTAACTGGTTCATCATCACAAGATGTTAAAACACCTCATACAGGTACAACACGTATTTCTACATTAAAAATGTATCCAATGAGTTTGTATGAAAGTAATGAATCATCCGGAGAAATATCATTAATAGAGTTGTTCAGCAAGAAAAATATGAATTTTGTGGAATCAAAATTGTCTATTGATGAATTGATTTTTGCAATTTGTAGGGGTGGCTGGCCAAGAGCTTTACTTAATAAAACTCAAGAATCACAATTAGAAATAGCAAATGATTTATTTTACCAAACTTGTCATAGAGATATTTTTAACATAGATAATGTTAAAAGAAATCCATTATGGGCCGAAAAGATATTAAAATCATATTCAAGGAATATTTGTACTTTAGCAGAAACAAAAACTATTTTTGCTGACGTTAATTCAACTACTGAAATATCTAAGACTACATATTATGATTATGTTGAGGCTTTAGAAAAACTCTATATTATTGAAGATATACCGGCTTGGTGTCCATCAATTCGTTCAAAAGATGCCATAAGAGCTAGTAATAAAAGAAACCTAATTGACCCATCAATAGCGGTTGCTGCTTTAGGTGTTACGCCTGATTATTTTAATACTGATTTTAAAACCCTAGGTTTCCTTTTTGAATCGTTATGTATAAGAGATTTAAAAATATATTCATCAAAAATGAACGGAGAAATATCTTATTATCATGATAGATATGGATTAGAAGCTGATGCAGTCTTACATCTTAGGGATGGAAGGTATGCATTGATTGAATTTAAACTTGGAACAAAGGAAATAGATGAAGGGGCTAAGCATCTATGTGAAATTGAAAGATTGATAAATGAATACAATGAAAAAGAAAAACAATGCCCACTAAGATTGCCGGATTTAAAAATAGTTATTACTGGTAGTCAATTTGGATATAAAAGAGAAGACGATGTATTTGTTATACCAATAGGCTGTTTAAAAAACTAATAATATTTTAAGCAATTAGATTATATGGAATTATTATAAATCATTTTGAGAGAGCTTTGAAAATATTATTAATGATTAAAAATAAATTTAATATATAAACATTTCGTAAAAAAATACGCCATTAATAC
Source organism: uncultured Anaeroplasma sp. (assembly GCA_934216145.1). Classification (GTDB taxonomy): domain Bacteria; phylum Bacillota_I; class Bacilli_A; order Acholeplasmatales; family Anaeroplasmataceae; genus Anaeroplasma. The sequence goes on along the minus strand of CAKQBG010000027.1, from coordinate 14,534 downwards.
GTCTATTTTCTTTTTGTAAGCTAATCAATATCCAGGGCATATTATTTATTATCAATCACAAATGTGTACAACAAAACAGCACAAATGTGTTAAAAAGTCATTGCCAAACGATTAATTTACTAACATAAAATAACATTTCTAAATATTTTGATAGTATAAAAAAAACGTAAACACAACGAAAAAAAATACGTTGCATATATGATATATTATAAGTAGGTGATGAATGAAAGAAGATAGATTTTTAGAATTTAAATCTGAAATAACAAACACTTTTTTAAAGACGGTAAGCGCATTTTCAAATATTGGAACCGGAATAATAAGATTTGGATATACTGATGATGGAACTGTTGGTGGATTAAATGGTGATTTAAAGGTATTTGTCTAGATTTAGAAAATAAAATTAACGATTCTATTTCACCACGACCTAATTTTAGGTTTGAATGTAATTATTATAATAATACAATTAATCTTATTGTCTATGAAGGCTTATATAAGCCATATATGTATAAATCAAAGGCTTATAAAAAAAATGATTCTTCGACCGTTGAGATGGATTTGTTAGAATTGCATAGAGCTATTTTAGAATTGCATAGAGCTATTTTAGAAGGCAAAAATTTATCATATGAACAACTAGATTATGATGGCGATTTAAATTTTGAAACTTTTAAAGAAAAGCTAAAAAAATTAATTGGGATTTCTTTAAATAATGATATATTAAAAACATTTGGATTAATAAATGATAATGGTAAATATAGTAAGTAATCCTCAATTTCCTTTAAACGAATCTTTATGTAAAAATTTAGTTAAGCTTTATTATAATGATGTTGGAATATTAACTAATTTGCTATATAAAAATAATATAAATGCTAGATTAAATAATGATAAAGGCATTAACCTTGGATCAGTATATGAAACTGTATGTGCTATGGAATTAGTTGCTCATGGTCATGATTTATTTTATTTTGATAGTAAAAATGTTGGAGAAGTTGACTTTTTGATTAATAATTATGAAAGCTTAAATATTTTACCAATTGAAATAAAGTCTAGTAATGATCAAAATAATTATAGAGCAATACCAAAGCTTGTAACATTAGATGGTAATTATAAATTACCTGTTGGATATGTTTTTGGTAATAAAAACATTTGTGAAATGAAAAATAATTTATTAATTTTACCTATCTATTTTATTATGTTCATATAATATAATTTCAATATTTTATAAATGTTAACTAAAAAATGTTGTTTTGGGGATGCGGACATTTTTTAGACTTTTTTATAGTATAGCTTAATTGTTATTTAAATAGAATAATCTTAATAATTGCTTCAGCATTATTTGAATTTTGGCATTTAATAAATGGTTCTATTATTCAGGTGCTATTTACATTTTGAATTGGTCTTATATTTTACGGTTAACAAAAGAATATATAAAAGATTTACATTATCCGGGCATTTCATTATCTCATGGATTATATAGCTATTATTGATTCTGGTTTCAATGAAAATTGCCAAAAATATTTTGATAAAGAAATAATAAAATATGATGCAGTTAGTGAAAATAATACATCTGATTATACAGGACATGGAACACAAATGGCTTCATTAATTGGTTCTAATTCTAAAAAAAGGAATCAATTTTTGGAATTGATCCTTATATATATTTTATTAGAGTATGTAATTCGTATGGGATTATATCATCTACTTATTTGCATAATGCCTTAGAATATTGTAAATCAATGAAATTCCGATTATTGTACCAGGGGGTAATATAGATGTTTTGGTAATTGGTCTTGAAAATGAAATGCATATTACTACACGTAGTGGTTCATCATTTGCTACAGCAATATTTTCAGGATATTTGGCATTATATATTGCTAAAAATAATAATAAAATAACTCCGAAAATTTTTGATCAAGTTATTGAAATCAATATTTATAATATTGGTTTTATAGATTTATTCTAGTTTTATCCAATAAGGGTATCGTAATTACTTATATTAATCTTAAAAGAAATATATAGAAATTGCCTTATAAGAGTAAGCTTAAGCTATTTATTGAATCTGCTGATAAATCTCACAATGTTTTTTTTACATGTCATTATAATATGATTTAATTTTAATATTTTAGCATCCTTAACTAGTGTTAGGGATGTTTTTTTATATATTTTTATAATATTAGTTGACTAGTCAACTAATTTGATTATAATTTAATTTAAATATTAAGGAGATTAATATGGAAATAAGAAATATTACTAAAATTGTAAGAAATATGATTCTATATAAGAATTCAGTTGATAAAGAATTAACAAATTTAAATGAGAATGAATTTGAAATGCTGCGTTATATTACTAAAAGGGATTTTAGAAGCTTTAGTGAGGTTACAAATTATTTAAATGTCGATAAAGGATTAGTAACTAGAATGAGTAAAAAGCTTGTTTCATTAGGCTATATTACTATTGAAAGTGATAGTTATGATATGAGAAAAAAACTAATGAAGGCTACTGATAAGGCTTTAGAAATTAAAAATGAGGTTTATGATCATGAAATGGAATTTTATAATGCTTGTGTTCAGGTTTTATCAGATTTAGAAAGAGAAGAATTTTTAAAGCTATTAGATAAGGTTTATTTAGAATCAAAGCGTCTTAGAAAGACAGGCTTTATGGAGCTTAAGCATGAGTAAAATTAGATATGATAAGATTAGTACATATTTTAAATTAAATAAGAAATCATTCATTTTATCTACTATAACAGGTGTTATTTATAATGGTTTAATGGCTTTTGTTCCATTAGTTCAAGGTAAGCTTATTGATTTATATAAGGCTCAATCTGATGTTAAATATATTATATTATTTGCTTTATCATTTTTATTGTTTGTTATTTTTATTCAGGTTAATAGATATTTTAAGAGATATTTTGTAAGAGATTTTTCTAATAGAATGGTTCTTGAAATGAGAACTATTTCCTTTAATAATCTACTTCAAAGCGATATTCAGGATTTTTCTAAGACTAGTAAGGGCGATATAATGAATAAAAATCTATCCGATATAAAGGATAGTGCTGAGGGGGTTCGAAAGGTTTTAACTGAGATATATGATAGTTTAATATTAATGTTAGGTTATTTTATATCTATGCTAGTAATGGATGTAAAGGTGACATTAATTATAACTTTGTTTTTAATATTATCAATATCAGTATCTAATGTAATGAAAAAGCTTATTTATAAATCAACAGTTGAATATAAAAAGGCTTTTTCTAAGTCTAAGGATGTTACATTAAATTCACTTAAGAATGAAATATATTATAGAGGATATGGAGTTTCTTTTAGATATTTTAAGGAATATAATGATGTTCAAAATGATTTAGAGAAAAAATCTATTAAAGCAATGATTTTTAAAGGATCGTTAGAACCAGCTTATCAAGCTATTGCGTTAATTGGTTTATTTTTTGTCATATATTTATGTGGAGAGAAAGTTATTAATAATGTTTGGCTTATTGGTACATTTTCTGCTTATTTAACTACTTATACTCTTGTTGCGAAAAAGGCATCAAAGGTTGGTAAAATATTTAATGCTGTAACAACATTAAAAGTGTCATGGAAAAGATGTGCTGTGTATTTAGAAGCTAAAGAAGAACAAAAAGTTATTGAATTAAACGAAAATGAAGGTAAATTAGTTGTTTCTAATTTGTCATTTGGTTTTGATGATAGTTTTGTTTTAAAAGATATTTCTTTTGATTTGAAAAAAGGAGAAGCATTAGGTATTTGTGGAATAATACATAGTGGTAAATCAACATTAGGTGCCGCTTTATCAGGATTATATCAATATGAAGGTAGTATCAAGCTATATGGTGTTGAGCTTAAAGAGATTAGAAATGAACTAGGTGAGGGTTTTATTTCTTATATTCCAAGTCAAAGTGAAATTTTTAATGATACTTTAAAGTATAATATTTCTTTTGATAATTCAAAAAATATTGATAGAGAATTAAAAATTAGTATGCTTGATGATGATATTAAAGAATTTAAGGATAAGGAAAATGAAATGTTATCTCATTCATGTATAAATTTAAGTGGTGGGCAACAAAAGAGAGTACAGATAGCAAGAGGTGTTTATAATAATCCAAAGCTTATTGTTATGGATGATCCATTTAACGCTATTGATATTAAAATGGGCGAAGAAATTACAAAAAATATTTTAAATGAATGTAAGGATTCTATATTAGTTTTGATTAATAATCAATATGAAATATTAAGAAAAATGGATAAGATCTTATTTCTAAAAAATGGTAGCTATATTTTTGGTTCCTATAAGGAATTATTACAGGATAGTGATTTTAGTAATTTAGTAGGAGGTAGAGAATAATGAATGTTTTAAAGTGTGTTATTAATTATTTTAAGAAGCATATATTTGTATTTATTTTTACAATTTTAATTATCATTACTGTAACATTATTATCATTAGTACCTCCTCAATTATTAAGAATAATTGTAGATGATGTTATTCCTTCAGGAAATATAAATGATTTATTAAAATGTGCTTTATTCTATATGTTATTATTTATTTTTATAGGTTTAATTGATTTTTTAAAGGAAATATTATTAGTTGTAATTTCTCAAGGAATTGGTAAAAATATTAGATTAGAAATGCTTCATAAGGTTAATAGATTAGCTTATATTAATTTTTTTAAATATGATTATGGTACATTAGAAGCTTATTTCTCTAATGATGTAGAAGAGATAAATACTCTTATTACATCAGGTGTTATATCTATGGCTATTGATATGTTTAAGATGATTGGAATTGTTATTTCTATTTTTGTATTCTCTATTTTATTTGGTTTTATCACACTTTTAGTTATTCCTTTTATTGTTTTATTTACAATGTGGATTCGAAAAAGAATGTATAAAGCTCAAAGTGATAATAGAAAACTTGAGGGTAATGTAAATAATTTAGTATTAGAGAATTTAGATAATATTTCAACTATTAAATCATTTAGAATATATGATGAGATAAAAAATAAATATGATAAGGTATTAAATAGTCATTTTAAAACTAATCAAAAGGCTAATAATTATGATGCAATGTTTTCTCCTATTATGCAAATAGCTAAAACAATTATAATTGTTTTAATTATTGTTTTATCTACTTCAAATAATCAATTATTTGGTATGACTGTTGGTATGATTGTTTCTACTATTGATTTAATTACTAATTTATTTACTCCAATTGAAAATTTAGGTATGGAGCTTCAGACAATTCAAAAGTCTTTAGCGGCTATTGATAGAATTAATGAATTCTTTAAGCTTGAAGAGGATTTAATTAAGGATAAGAACTGTGAAATTACTGATAAGGTAGTATTAGAATTTAAGGATGTTAGCTATTCTTATGATGGAGTTGAAAATGTTATTGAGAATTATAATTTAAAAATAGAGAATAATGAAAGAATAACCTTAAAGGGTAGAAGTGGTAGTGGTAAATCTACATTATTTAAGTTAGCATATGGCTTGATTAAGCCTATAAAGGGTAGAGTTACTATTAATGGTGTTGATTCTTATTTATTAAGTGATGATGTGAAAAGAAAATATTTAGGTATAGTATATCAGGATTATTATTTCTCATTAGGTACAATTAAGGATGAAATTACCTTATTAGATTCATCTATAAGTGATGAAGAGACTTATGAAGTATTAAGACTTGTTGGCTTAGATAGAATTAAAGATATTAATGTACCATTTAAGCTTACAGATTATTCTACAGGTGAATTATCCTTGTTTAATATTGCTAGAGCGATTATATTAAATAGTAAGATTTTATTTTTAGATGAAATGAATGCGAAAATTGATAGTGTTACTGCTAAGAATATTATTGATGTTATTAATAAGGTAGCTAAGGATAAGATGGTTTTATCCATTAATCATTATGGTGATTTACTTGAAAATAGTAGGATTATTAATTTAGATGCTAAATAGAGGTATTTTATAACATTTAAGAAAAGATTAGCTATATTATTCTAAATATAATTTCAAATAGAAAATGACATAGTTTAATTATAAGTTGTGAGTTTCTATTAAAAGTATCTAAAATATAACTGCTATGAATAACTTTAATTTTTTACTTGATTTTAGTTTTTTTAAGAAAAATATTTAATTAATTTTTATTTATTTAAAGTTTACATATTTTCTATTTATATATAAATTACTAATTATAGAAAGAAAAATAAAATTTATATCTAAATATAAGAATTTTAATTACTTTTAATTTAAATTGTGATATACTATTTAAATATAAAAGTGAAGTAAGGAGAAGTATAAAAATGGAAGAAATTAAAAACCCAATTGTAAAAGTTCAAATAAACGATAATACTCTTGCGGTAACAAAAGGATATCTTTATGTAAATAAGGATGGAAAGCAAAGATATGCATTCAACGATACATACTATCAAGATGGTGATAGAATATGTAGAAAATATTCTAATGATAAGGGTGATTATTATTATAATATTGAGCTTGTTGATGTTGTTGTTGAAACATTCCTTATGAAGGATGGAAATCCAGGCTCTAAGACTTATGCTTTAAGCGAGGTACCTTATCTTGCTAAAAGTGCTGAAGAAGCAGATCCTGAAGTATTGAAAAGCTATTTAAGTTTTAAATTACATCGTTAAAAAAATAAAAGTTGAACCAATAAAACGGTTCAACTTTTATTTTGCCATCTATCATAGATGTATATTAAATAAGAAATAAAAATAAATAATGCTGCAATTCCGATACACCATAGTACTACATTTAATACACCTATATTATCGATATTAAGAAAGAAATAAGGATATTTAATTAATTCTGTATTTTCTCCTAGTATTAAAGCTCTAATAAAGATATATGGTAAATATAGAACTATTATTAAAGCCCAAATTAATGGATGGTACCATTTGATTAATCCTTTTTGATCAAATAGAAAATAATCTAAAACAGTTAATATAGGAATTATGTAATGTACTGATAGATTTTGAACTGTGTAGTTTGATATTTGATTATATTTAGCAAGCATTGTTGAATAGATGAGACCTGTTATCGCAATTGAAACAGTAGCGATTCCCTTTGCTCTTACAAGGTGTTGATTTGCTCCATCTATTTTTTTATTTAAGGCTACATCCTTAAATGTTCTAATCCATATTATTAGAAATACAATAAATACTAAAATATTAGATAAATTTGTAAAATAAGCTAATGTATTAGGAGTTATATTTAAAAACATATGATACATTGCTAGAAATGATATTGTTAGTAGTATTGTTTTATATGTAAGAGAAATGATTTTATTTTTTATCATGCTTTTTACCTCCTTGCCTATTTTAGAGGATATGTCAAAATTTGTCAATAAAAAAATATCACATTATTATATAAAATTAAGGGAAATGTTATTTTTATTGCAAAATATTTAAAAAGCCATTTATTTACAAGTTCTTTACAATTCTTTACAAGCTTTTGATTTTTTGATTATTTCTTTTTATATATACTATAGCTGTAAAAAATAAAGGAGAAATAAGAAAATGAAAAATATTAAAAAAATAGGTTTAGGATTAGGAGTATTAGGATTAGGAGCTTTATCATTAGCTTCATGTGGAAGTAACACAGGTTCTTCTACAGCTATTAACACAAAAACAACTAGTGCTTTAAGTGATAAGAAAATTGTATGTTATACACGTGATACATCAAGTGGTACAAGAGATGGTTTTTTTACTGGAATTAGTTTTAAGGATGCTGTTAAGAGTAATGCTGGATTAGTTGCAGGATATCAAGAGGTTAACTCTAATGGTGATATGATCACTTCAATTAAAAATGATGAAAATGGTATTGGATATATTTCTTTATCATCACTTTCTGAATCAGGATTAAAAGGTTTATATTATAACGATGTAGAGCCAACTGAGGAAAATGTATTAGCTGGTACATATAAGCTAACTCGTAATTTTAATTATATTACAAGAGATGATGATAGTGATTTAGCAAGTGGAAAAATAGTTAGAGCTTTAGTAGCTTATTTAGGTACTGTTGAGGGTAAGACATTAGTTAAGAATAATAGTGGTATTGTTAGTGTATCACCATCAGATCCAACTTGGGAGTCTATTAAGGATCAATATTCAATTTGTAATGAGGATAATAGCTCAACAACAATTGTCATTGCTGGTTCAACATCTGTTAAATCTATTACTGCTAAATTAGTTCCTGCATTCTCTCAATTATGTGGAAATTTTAAATATACATTTGCTCAAAATGGTTCTGGCGATGCTTATAAGAGAACACAAGGTAGTGAAAAGGATGGCAGTAATAGAGCTGATTTAGCTTTTGCTAGCCGTGAATTTGATTTAACAAATACTGAAAAAGCTACAAGTGGTACTTATGGTAAGATGTGTACAGATGCTATCGTAGCTGTAGTAAATACTAAGAATTCTTATTCAAAGACTACATCAGATGCTTTAAAGAATATTTATTCTGGTGTTAAAACTAAGTGGAATGAATTAAATTAAGGTAAAATATTATGGAGACTATTATTGATAATAGAATCCTTAGGAAAACTAGGGGCGATAAAATTGTCTCTAGTATTTTCTTACTTATAGGATTCCTTTGTGCCTCCTTCATTGTAATTATTGTAGGTTTTATACTTGCTAAGGGTATTTCCCCATTTTTTATTAAATATAATGATGGATCGACAGAGTTTAGTATAAATTTTATAAATTTTATCTTTGGAAATTCCTGGAATGAAAATACTGATCTATCAGTTGCTTATGGAGTTGGATTTGTAATTGTTGATACTGTTTATGTAACATTATTATCATTATTATTTGCAGTGCCTCTTTCTGTAGCTTCAGCCTTATTTATAGTTAGAATAGCACCAAAGCCACTTTCCATTGTTATTAATACATGTGTAGAACTTCTGGCAAGTATTCCTTCAATTGTATATGGTGTATTTGGAATGGGCGTAATTAATCCAATTGTTAATGGAATCGCTAATTCTTTTGGAATACAAACTCCAGGTGGTAGAACAGCATTATCTATAATTTTTGTTTTAACAATTATGATTTACCCAACTATCACTATGGTATCTATAACAGCTATTAAATCTGTAAAAACGAATGTAATAGATGGTTCATTAGCTTTAGGAGCGTCTATGACTGAAACTAATTTCAAGGTTGTTTTAACTAGTGCTAAATCTGGTATTTTTGCAGGAATTATTCTTGGTGTAGGTAGAGTCTTAGGTGAGGCTACTGCTATTTCACTTGTTTGTTCTCCTGCAGGTAGTGGACCAAACTTTAATCTTTTTGATAGTACTAGAACTTTAACAACAACTATGCTTTCTGGTATACATGAAACAACTGGTGTTGATTATGATATTCGTTTTTCAGTAGCGGTTGTTTTAATTATTATTATTTTGGCTACTAATCTAATCCTAAATCAAATTAAGAAAAGGATAGGTAGATTATCATGACTTTAAGTGAAAGTAAAAGAAGAAGTAATATTCGTACCCTAAAGGATATTTTATTAAATATATTAACCTATTTATCCTCAAGTATTGGTTTGATACTTGTTGTAGGAATATTTGTTTATATTTTCATTAATGGTACTGGTTCATTATCTTGGAGTTTAATTACAGGAGATTATCATATTGAATCATATACATTATCTTATATGAATGAAGTTAGTGATGTATATAATTATGAAGCTAAGGATAATGAATATTTTTCTAGTAAATGGGGAGTTGCCTTTATTGATTCGACTGATATTGAAGGTAAAAGTGTAGTAAAGATAAGTTATGTTCATCCTTCAAGTCCCTTTAATTCATTATTAAAAGCTGATGGTGGTATTTATTCTGTAAATGTTGGTGAAACTATTGAAACTGCTATTCTATATGGTAAGGATTTAGACGATAATGATATATATGTTATGCCATTAAGTAAGAATGGTGCAAAAAAAATGGCTTTAGAATTTGATAGAGGCTATAAGATGCAGTCAATGAATGTAATAACTGAGGGTGGAGGAATTAGAGGCTCTTTAATTACTACATTGTATATGATTTTATTCACTTTATTATTTGTACTACCACTTGGTATTTGTGGAGCAATATATTTAGGCGTATATGCAAAGGATAATAAAATTACTAATATCTTAAGAACTATGATTGATATGATTTCTGGTATTCCTTCAATTATCTTTGGTTTAGTTGGCGCGATGATATTTATTCCATTTTTTAATGTTGTAGCTCATTCAAATGGAGGAAGTATTTTATCAGGATCTTTAACACTAGCAGTAATGTTATTACCTATTGTTATAAAAAATACAGAGGAAGCTATTAATAATATACCTAAGCATTATAAGGATGCATCTCTTGCCTTAGGTGCTTCTCAAACACAAACAACCTTTAAAATTATATTACCAAATGCTCTACCTGGTATTTTAACTGCTACATTACTTGCGATAGGTAGAGTTATTGGTGAAAGTGCTGCATTAATTTTTGCAGTAGGTACATCAATTCAAGATAAGATTACTCCTAATGGGTCATCTACAACATTAGCTGTTCATATTTGGTATTTGATGGGTGGAGAAAATCCTAATTATGGTACCGCATCAGCTATTGCGATTGTTATTTTAATTATTGTTCTTGTGTTAAATATTTTAGTTAAACTAATTGGTAAAAAGTTAAATCGCTTTGAGGTGAAATAAATGGAAAATAATTTATTATTTAATATAGAAAATGTAAATCTTCATTATGGTGAGAAGCATGTCTTAAAGGGTGTTAATTTAAAAATTAACGAAAAAGAGGTAACAGCCTTTATCGGCCCATCTGGTTGTGGTAAATCAACATTATTAAGATGCTTAAATAGAATGAATGATTTAATTCCTAATTGTAAGGTTGATGGTAGTATTACATATCATGGTGATGAAATTCAGGATATGAATGCTATGAAGCTTAGAACTAGTGTAGGAATGGTATTTCAAAATCCTAATCCATTTCCAATGTCAATTTATGATAATATTGCTTATGGACCAAGATGCCAGGGCATAAAAAAGAAAGCTATATTAGATGAAATCGTTGAATCATCATTAAAGGCTGCAGCCTTATATGATGAGGTAAAGGATCGTTTAAAGGATAGTGCTTTAGCTTTATCTGGTGGACAGCAACAAAGATTATGTATAGCTAGATGTATCGCAATGAAGCCTGAGGTTATTTTGATGGATGAGCCTACAAGTGCACTTGATCCTATTGCGACATTGAAAATTGAAGAGCTAATACAAAAATTAAAGCACAATTATACAATTGTTATTGTTACTCATAATATGCAACAAGCAACACGTATTTCTGATAAAACAGCATTTTTTATGCTTGGTGAGGTAGTTGAGTATAATGATACAGTTGAATTATTTAAAAATCCAAGGGATAAGAGAACTGAGGATTATATTACAGGAAGGTTTGGATAAAAATATGAGTTTACAAAATGAATTAGATTATTTAAATCAATTAATATTACGTATGGCTGATATTGTACTTGAGAATTTACATGAAGCCTTTGATTGTTATTTGAATTATGATTCAAGTATTAATTATGATGATATTAATGATGATATTGTTGATGCTAAGGAAAGAGCAATTGAAGAGGAATGCATTAATATAATGCTAAGAGAAAGACCATATTCAAGAGATTTAAGAAGAGTATCAGGAATATTAAAGCTTGTTGCTGATTTAGAGAGGCTTGGAGATCATGCAGAGGATGTTATGAGCTTTGCAAGAAAGCTAGAAAATGTTGAACGTCATCAAATCACTGAAATCAATTCAATGATTGATACTGCAATGTCAATGGTTGATGATTCAATTAAAAGCTTTGTTACAGGTAACGTAGAGCTTGCAAGAAATGTTATTGATAGAGATGATATTGTTGATAAGAAATATGATGAATTAATAGATACTATTATTTCTTTTACAAAGAAAGATGATGTTTCTTCGAAGTTTGCTATTTATACAACTCTTGTGGTAAAATATATAGAAAGAATAGCAGATCATGCGGTAAACATTTCAGAATGGGTAGTTTACATAGAAAGTGGATACCATAAAGATAAACAAATTTGCTAAAGGAGGCTTTTATGGACTATTTAATTTATTCAGTTGAGGATGATAAGGATATATCTCATATTATCAATGTTGCTTTATCTAAGCAAGGATATATTGTAGAATCATTTTATAATGGTAAAGATTTTTATAATGCATTAAGGAAAAAAACTCCTCAAATGATTTTATTAGATATGATGCTTCCTGATACTACGGGTCAAGAAATATTAAAAAATATTCGTAGTAAAGCAATATATGATGATATTGAAATAATTATTATTTCAGCTAAAAGAATGTTAATGGATAAGGTAGATGGATTAGATTTAGGTGCTGATGATTATATTGAAAAGCCATTTGATGTTTTAGAGCTTATGTCTAGAGTTAATGTTAAATATCGTAGATATATTAGAAAAAGTTCAAGAGTTCTAAAGGCTCATGATTTAATTATGAATCTAGATGAGCATGTGGTTACTAGAAATGGTAATGTAATAGAATTAACATCAAAGGAATTTGAAATATTGAAAATGCTATTAGAGCGTAAGGGCAAAGTCGTCTCAAGAGATGAACTTTTAGGTGAGGCTTTAGAGAGTAGAACAATAGATATGCATATTAAATCAATTAGAAAGAAAATAAACGATATAGATTCTACCTTAATTACAACTATTTATGGTGTGGGTTATAAGGTGATTGAATGAGAAAAAAACTTATTATAATAAATGCAATAGTAGTATTTTCTTCATTGTTTTTAATGTTAATGATTTCATGTATATTTGTTGTTGTTAATAATCAAAATAATGCAAGAATTAAACTAAATGAATATCTCCAAATTGCTTCAAGACTTTATGATGGAGATAATGCAAATAAAACTGTTGAAACATTATTTTCTTTAGAATCTAATATAAGAATAACAATCATTGATAAGAATGGTAATGTTTTAGCTGATTCATCTAAATCAAGCATTGAAACTAATCATCTAGACAGACCAGAACTGAAAAATTTAAATACTATTTATACAAGATATTCTGATACTTTAGGTTTAAATATGCTATATTTAGCATGTGAAGACAATAATGCTTATATTAGAGTATCTATACCTGAAGCAAAGGTTGATAATGAGGTTTTTGAATTACTATGGTTGGGTAGTTTAGCTTTAGTAGTTATACTTGGCTTATCTATATTAATAATTCTCTATTATAATAAAAGAGCCTTCGCTACATTAAATCTTCAAATAATGAAATTTTCAGATTTGACGGGAATTAATATTTCTTCAGAATCAACAGATGAAGAAAAGCTTGCTAGATCATTTGATAAGGTTCATGATTTGATTGAGGATAAAATGACTGAAATTGAAGAGGAGAGAAATAAGCTTTTATTCGTTATTAATCATATTAAACAGGGTTTTATTTTAATTGGTAAGGATAAAGAAGTAAAACTTATTAATAATGAAGCATTAGAGCTTTTTGGATTTAGTAATCAAAATTTTATTAATAAGAATTATTTATATCTAATTAGAGATAGAGAAATTCAAATAAAGATTGAAGAGGAATATAGTAATCAAAAGGATATTGAATTAGATTTTTCTATTAATAATAAATACTATAAGCTATTTATGACCTATCAATCAGGTAATATTTGTATGTTTATTGTTGATAATACTCATGATTATAAAATGAATTTAATGAAAAAGGAATTCTTTGATAATGCCTCTCATGAATTGAAGAGTCCACTTACTACTATAATCGGTTATCAGCAATTAATAAATCAAAAAATTATTACTGATCCAAAGGAAATTGATGATGCGACTATCCATACTATTAAAGAGGCTAATCGTATGAATAAGATAATCATTGAAATGCTTGAGCTTTCTAAGCTTGAAAGTGAAGAAGAGGCTGTAAACATTGAGCCTACAATGATTAAGGATGTCGTAAATATGTGCTTAGATTCTAAGTTGAAGCAAATTGAGGATAAGCATATTACTGTTACTACTAATATGGATGATTCTACAATTATGATCTCCTCATCAGATTTAAATCATTTATTATTAAATTTAATTGATAATGCGATTATCTATAATAAAAACAATGGTTCTATTAAAATTGATATTAAAGCTAATGTCATTGAAATAGAGGATACTGGTATTGGAATTAAGCCTGAAAATATCGATAGAATATTTGAAAGGTTCTATAGAGTTGATAAGGCTAAATCTAAGGATGAGGGTGGAACTGGTTTAGGCCTAGCTATTGTTAAGCATATTTGCTTATTGTATGATTACGATATTAAGGTTGAATCTGAATATGGTAGTGGTACAAAGTTTACTATTAAATGTAAATAAAAATAAAAGAGGGAAAATAAAAATCCCTCTTTTTACTATGTGTGCCGGGCATGGCATTAATCTTACTGGTGAAAGTCCAGTCACGGGTATTTACCGCCAAATGTAGCGAACCTCA
>CAKQBG010000026.1 GCA_934216145.1 uncultured Anaeroplasma sp. | reverse complement strand
AATTTCTAAATAATATTTCCCATACAACATTTTTTCAAAATAAAAAATCCGAAAAACAGCATCAATTCTAACTTTTTTCGGATTTTTATTTTATAAACTGTCGAAAACGGGATTATAAATCAAGTTTTCAAAAAAAGCAATACCCGAAACAATTTTATTTAAAATAAAAAATCCCTAATTTTTTAGAGATTTCATATTTCATTATGGATAACTATATTCTTATCATTAGAAGCCACTGCGTAATAATAAAGATTATTTTTATCCTCTATTTTATTATAATAACAATCTAAATAGCTATTATCATTTTTTAATATACTATCGCCATTAAGCTTTACTGTTGCTTCCATCCTAACCCAATTAATATAAAAACTATCAATATCAGCTATTTCCTCTTTAAAGACATATTTAGAAAGCTTTTTAATATTCCTAGTTCTATTCACATATTCAATATCTACTCCACATAAAGAATCTGATATCGTAATTGCTATCAAATCCTTAGAATGAGAAATATTAAAATAATATGGTATATCAATTAATGGCTTACCATTTTCGTTATAACGAATAGGCATATTATAAATATCAATATTGTGCTTTAATAGAATTTCTCTAAGCTTAACCCAAGAATAATAATGAATAAGCTTTTTACAATTCAATAAATTATCATTAAGAATATTTAAAGGAACATCCTCTATATTAAAGGTTTTATATTTAAAGATATATAAATCAAGCAATCTATTCACCTATTTTCTTTATCATCTTTTGATAATATACTAAGCTTTCCCATTTATTATTCTTATAGGCAATATTATCTATTTCTGCAACAAAGCTAAAGCCATTCCTTTTATGAAATTCTTGACTAATAATATTAGAACCAGTAATTAAAGATATTATTAAATAAATATTATTCTTTATAGCTAACTCCTCAAGTATCTTATATAGCATACTACCTATTCCCTTTTTAATAGAATTAGGCTTTAGATAAATAGTTAAATCAGCAGTAGTTTTATAGGCTTCTCTAAAATTAAATTCATCAAGGTAAGCAAAACCTAATATCTCATTATTTTCTTCATAAACTAAAAAAGGATATTTTTCGATTATTTTATTTATCTTATTAGTATATTCATCTAAAGTAAGACATTTAATCTCAAAAGAAATTGAAGTATTTAAAATATAATAATTATATATATTTAAGCAGGCCTCATAATCCCTAGGCTCAACAAATCTAATCACAATCCACCTCAAAAAGAAAAAGGGAATACTCCCTTTTTATTATGCTAAAATTTCTTTAATTAAAGAAATAATTTCTTGATCCTTAGCATTTTCAAAGAAATACTTCTTAAATGTATCACGATCTATTGTTTCTAATAAGAAATCTCTATCAATCTTCTTAATAATTTCAGTTATTGGTGTATGAGTGATTTCCTTAACAGAATCTAAAATCTTCTTATTTCTTTGTTCAGGAACTACTCTCTCCTTTGGATATCCACCACCAAATGGTGTTTGGAATAAACGTTCAAATATATATTCTAGGTTAACCTCAGCGCCCCAGCCAAAGCCCTTAGCAAATGGTAAAGCAATTGCATTACCATCATTAATTTGACCAAACATAAAAGCATCAGCAGGATCAACAATATGACCACATAATACATGAGGGAATGAATTTAATGCAAGCATGGCGCCCTCACCAGTACCACAGCCTGTAACAACAAAATCAGCTGCACCTGAATTAATTAATATAGCAGCAAGTAAACCATTTTGAACGTATGTTAAAGGCTTATCCTCACTATTTAGCATACCATAATTATCAACAATATGTCCGAATTTTTTAGCAACCTTGTCTAATGTATTATAAATTAGCTCATTCTTAACTGCTTGTGAATTTTCATTTATTAAAGCGATTCTCATTTTATAAATCCTCCATTTCGAATCTATTATATCAAAATTAAATAGTATAATAAAGATAATTTTTTATTTAAAAAAATAGGCACAGAATAACCTGTGCCCATGATTTTAAAATTATTCAGCCTTACCAACAGAACCAAACATTTCCATTTTAATTCTAACAATTTCCTTAATTGCTTCAGTACCAGGTGCTAAAAGCTTACGAGGGTCAAATCCCTTACCTTCTAGATCCTTACCTGCTTCAATATATTTTCTTGTAGCTTCTTGGAAATATAATTGGCATTCAGTGTTAACATTAATCTTTGTAACACCTAAAGAAATAGCCTTCTTAATTTGATCCTCTGGAATACCAGTACCACCATGTAATACTAGAGGGAAGTCTCCAACCTTCTCCTTAATTGCAGCTAAAGCATCAAATTCAAGACCCTTCCAGTTTGCAGGATACTTACCATGGATATTACCAATACCAGCAGCTAGCATATCAATACCAGTGTTCTTTAAAGTTAAGCACTCTTCTGGATCTGCAACCTCTCCACGTCCAATAACACCATCTTCTTCTCCACCGATAGTACCAACTTCAGCCTCAACTGTAGCTCCTAAGAAATGAGCAATTGTAACAATTTCTCTTGTTTTTGCAAGATTTTCCTCAAGTGGATAATGAGAACCATCAAACATAACTGAAGTATAACCAGCAGCTAAAGCCTTCTTAGCTCCTTCATATGTACCATGATCTAGGTGTAATGCAACTGGAACTGTAATATTAAGAGTCTCCATCATTGCCTTAACCATATCTGCAACAACCTTATAACCTGTCATATACTTATTAGCACCCTCAGATACTCCAAGCATAACTGGTGACTTAAGCTCCTGTGCAGTTTGTAGAATAGCCTTAGTCCATTCAAGATTGTTAATGTTGAATGCACCAACTGCGTAATGTCCTTCTAAAGCCTTTCTTTCCATTTCTTTTGCGTTTACTAATGGCATAATAAAATTCCTCCTATTTAAATATAATATATGCTCTTTTGTCTTTAATTATAATCCAAAATGATTTCATTTACAAGCGAATTTCGAATTAGAACAATGTAAGCGTTAGCATAAACTAATAAAATTAAAAAGTCAAACCGAAGCTTGACCTAATAATTCACTTTATACAAATATAATCCAGAACCATCTGCTATTCTATGAGATATTGATGGGTCCTTAGTAGTAAATATTTCATCAATTAAGCTACAATCATACTTACCTCTACCAATATCTATAATAAGACCCATCATTCTTCTAATTTGATATTTCAAAAATCCATTACCAATAAAAATAAATTCATAGGAATCACCTAAATCATTTATTTCAGCCTCATAAATAGTTTTAACTGTATCTTTTCTTTTATCAATAGTAGCTGAAGCAAAGCCTTTAAAATCATGAGTACCTAAAAGCTTATTTATTGCTGATACCATTTTCTCATAATCAAGCCTATAAGGAATATAAGCTATGTAGTTTCTTTTAAGAGGATTATATTCTTCTTTACTAATATAATAACGATATTCTTTTGATTTAGCACTAAATCTTGAATGAAAATCCATATTTACAAGCTCAACACTCTTAAAATAAATATCAGCTGGTAAATAAGAATTCATAGCCTTCTTAAGACCAAGTGAAGGGATTTCTTTATCTAAATCAAAATGAATAACCTGTCCAATTGCGTGAACATATCTATCTGTTCTACCTGAAGGATATATTTTAACATTTTGATTAGTTACCTTATATAAAGCATTAATAATCTCAAGTTCAACAGTTCTTAAATCCTCTTGAATTTGAAATCCCATAAAATTACTTCCATCATAAGAAATAATGCATTTATAACGAAACATAAATGTTACCCCAAATAATTAATCCAATTAAACATAGAATAATAATTATCACAATATAATCTAATGCTTTAAGCTTTAAGCCATCAAGCTTAGTTCTCTTTCCACCAATAATATAGCCTCTAGCTTCCATTGCGTTAGCTAAATCCTCTGCTCTTTGGAAGGAAATAACAAACATAGGAATTAATAATGAGACAATTTGATTAACCTTTTGGATTAAAGAGCCATCTTGAAAATCAACACCACGTGAAGCCTGAGCATTCATAATTTTCTTACTTTCCTGTAATAATGTAGGAATAAAACGTAACGTTAATGAAATAAGCATTGAAAAAACACTAACAGGAATCTTAATAAGCTTAAGTGGAGATAACACAGCCTCAAGTCCATTATTAATATCAGTTGTCATTGTTGTTAGAGTTAATAATGATGTAATACCTACCATTAAAACAATTCGTAAAAATAAAAATGCTGCATTAATAGCTCCCTCTTGATAAATCTCAAAATTAAAGCTTAAAAAATTTAAATTAAAGCCCCAGCTAAATAGCTCAAACGGATTATTCCATAATACACAAAAGCTTAAAAATAATATTACTAAAAACAAAATTGTTTTAAAAGGAATAAGCTTTTTTAAATAATAATATCCAACAAATAATCCAACAATAATTAATATTTGCCATAATCCTAGCTGCATTGGAAATGAATATAATAAATGTTCTTTTCCAGCAGTAGAATAAATTAATTGTAATAATATTGTAAACAACAATAGAAATAAAATTGCCTTTAAACCCTTTAATACCTTTAAAGGTGGAATTCTAGTTGTTAAGAACATAATAACATAAAGACCTAAGGCAATAAGCATTCCATAAATATTTGGAATTAAAAACAATAAAACAACTAAAACTATAGAGGCTATAATTTTTAATCTAGGATCTAGCTTATATATCCAGCTAGAACCAGGAATATATTGTCCAAAGCTAATATTATCCATTATATCCCTCCTTAGCTAAATAACTAATTAGCTCCTCTAAGGAATAAATACTATAAGGAATATTAATATTTAAATTTTCATTTAAATAATCAATAAGTCTTAATACTTCAGGCTTTTCTAAATGATTCTCCTTATATAAATCACTCTTGAATAGCTCCTCCTTAGGACCATCATAGGTAATTTTAGAATCATTTAAAACTAAAAGCCTATTAGCATATTTATAAACAAAATTCATATCATGAGAAATTAAAATAATAGTTTTTCCAGTTTCCTTATGAATCTCATGAAAAAGCTCCATAATCTCTTCTGCACCCTTAGGATCTAATCCTCTTGTAGGCTCATCTAATAATAAAATATCTGGATTATACGCAAGAATACCAGCAATTGCGACTCTTCTCATTTGTCCGCCACTTAAATTAAAGGGAGACTTATTTAAAAGCTTTTCAATATGTAAAAGCTTAGCTACCTCAATAGCCTTTTTCTTTGCCTCCTCTTCAGTATATCCAAAATTCTTAGGGGCAAACATAATATCCTTTAAAACAGTTTCTTCAAATAATTGATATTCAGGAAATTGAAATACAAATCCAACTCTTTTTCTAACATTTTTAAGCTTTGGATTCTTTCCCTTATTAGGAGTAATAATATTATCAAAAACAACAACATTTCCCTTAGATGGTAAAACTAATCCATTCATATGCTGTAACAATGTTGATTTACCAGAACCAGTCTTACCTATAATAGCGATAAATTCATTTTTATCATTTATATCAAAATTAATGTTTTGTAATGCGATAGTATATTCATGCTTCTTCAAACCAGGATAGTAATGATCTACTTCTTTAAATGATATTCCCATAATAAATCCATTACCTCCTTATTATTCTTTAAATTATCATCAATAGAGGCCTCATAATAAGCCTTTAGGCTAAATGGCATATCTAAATTAGAACTTAATAAAATATCTCTTTCATTAAATATCGTATCAGGAGTACCCTCACAAATAACCTTTCCTTCCTTTAAAACAATAATATTATCAGATAAACTAGCCAAATTTAAATCATGTGTAATAGTAATAATTGTTTTATTATATTTAGTATGAAGCTCATTAATTAAATTAATAATATCAGATGTCCCCTCAGGATCTAGCATAGATGTAGCCTCATCAAGAATAATAATCTCACAATTCATAGCTAATATTCCCGCAATTGCGACTCTTTGTTTTTGTCCACCTGATAGAGTTTCAGGCTGTCTTAATAAATAGTCCTGCATATCAACCTTTTTAGTATATTCATCAATAAGCTTAAGCATTTCCTCACGCTCTATTTGACGATTCTCAAGACCAAATGCTACATCATACTTAACATTAAAACCAACAAACTGATTATCAGGATTTTGAAAAACAATTCCTACATTTCTTCTAATATTATCTACTGATTTTTCATCAAGCTTTACACCATCATAATAAATATCACCACAAGTTGACTCAAGCAATCCTACTAAAAGCTTCGCAATAGTAGATTTACCTGATCCATTATGTCCTATAATAGAAAGCCACTCATGATCCTTAACAGTAAATGTTACATCATCAATAGTAGGATCTTTTCCATTATATGAATATGATAAATTTTTAACCTCAATCACTTATTATCACCCAAATCCTAATCATTTAGCATTAATTTAATAATTTCCTTATCTGTTTCACTCATACCTACTCTCGCAAGTAATCCAACAGTCTCTATAGTATGCTCAAGACCCTTTTTAACAATACCATCTCCACTATGGAAATGATTACCATTCTTATACATACAATAGCCCATAATTCCAGCATCTACTGCAGATGAAATCTTAGCTGCACATGAAGCCTTCGCACCATCACAAACAATACCAGAGGTAATAGCTAAAGCATTAATTAATGTATACGCAATAGCTTTAAAATCTCCACCATCTAAATAACAAATACCCGCTCCCGCTGAAGAACCAGCACTAACAACACCACAATATGCTGATAAAGTACCAATACCTGTTTTTAAATGAATAGTACATAAATTAGATAATACTAATGCACGATATAAAGACTCCAAAGAATATCCCTTTTCTTTAGCATAAACAATAACCGGTACACTAGCAGTAATCCCCTGATTACCAGAACCAGAATTAATAACAACAGGCTTCTCACAGCCATTCATTCTCGCATCACTTCCAGCTGCCGCATACGCTCTAGCCTTAATAAAAACATTATCTCCATAGGTTAACAATAATGTTTTACCAATATTAGCACCATAATTATTAGTTATTCCTTCTGAAGCAATATCCATATTATATTTAATTTGCTTATCTAATATTTCTTTAATATCATCAATTCCAACAGTATTTGCAAAATCTAATATTTCTTTAATAGTAATAGTTTTTTTAAATTCATTAATCTCGTTATTCTCAATAACATGAGTTTTACAATTCTTTTTAGGAAGCTTTAAATCAATATCATCATATTTAACACAGCATACATTAGTATGAGTATCAATAATTCTAACATATGAGGTATGATTATTAGAATAGGCTTTAATTCCAATATCAAAAACATGACCATCATTAATAGTTTGAATTCTAATAGGAACTCTTTTCTTAAATTCTTCAATTAAAGAAACCTCTTCTTCCTTAACTGAAGCTAAAACCTCAAGCTCCTTTTTACAATCACCAACACTAAAGCCAGCCGCTATTGCAGTATCAATTCCCTTTCCACCATTAGTATTAGGAACAATAACACTCTTAACATTTTTTACAATATTCGCACTAACAAAAGCATCTATTTTTATAACCTCTTCATTTAATGTTTCTTTAGCTAAACTTGCAGCATAAGCTAACGCTACAGGCTCTGTGCATCCCATTGCGACTTGTAATTCCAAAGCTAATAAATCAATATATTGAAAATACCTGATACTATTCTTTTCCATAATTGTCTCCTATGAATTTAAAAAAATCCATATATAAATATACTTTAAAATTAGTCAAATTTCAACATAATTCACTTTAAGTATAATTATTTTAAAAATAAAAAGCTTGAATTAACAAGCTTTTCTAAGTGATAATAAAATCATTTCATCATTATCAATAATTTCTTCAGTATTAAAGAACCCCTTAAATACTAAGGCCTCTTCATTAATTGGCTTTAATGATCTTGAAATATCGCTAGATAAAAATGAATGATGAGAATCTAATTGCTTACGAGATAAATTATGAATAATAACTAAATATCCATTTTCATTTAACAACTCATAAGCTTTATTTCTAAATGCCTCTACATCAATAAAATGAGGGAATGCATTAAAGCATACAATAATATCATATTTATTATTAATATTCATAAAATCATCACATCTAAAATGAATATCAGGATTATTATTCTTACTTATAGCCCATTTAATCATTTCACTTGAAATATCAACCGCATCTATTTCTCTTTTAGTAATATTATATAAAATATTAGTAATAACACCCGTACCACAAGCTAAATCTAATGCCTTCATTCCTTCACTAATAGGTACATATTTTCTTATAAAACTATCAAGCTCACTATAGCTCTTCTTTTCTCTTTTATCCCAGTTTCCTGCAACACTATCAAAAAATTCCTTTACACTATTCATCTTAATCCTCTACCATTATAATTTTTTTACCATCAATTTCTTTAATATTTATATTAACATCAAATATATCACTTAATATCTCATTAGTAGCCTCACTAGGAGTAATTGAATATTTAATATTACCATCCTTCATTAAAAATAAAATATCTCCAAATTCAAGTGCTAAAGATAAATCATGAACAGATAATAAAATCATAATATTTCTTTTAGAAATAATATTCTTAAGTTCCCTTAATATCATTCTTTCATTACCAATATCTAAATTACCAGTAGGCTCATCAAAAACTAATAATAATGGTTCTTTAGCAAGCGCGCTTGCGATTGCGACCTTTTGACGTTCTCCACCCGATAATTCGTTAACGTTCTTTAAAGCTAAATCACTAAGCTTCATTTCCTTAATAATAGAATCAACTATTTTATAATCAGTATCACTTGGATTAACCTGAAAATAGGATAATCTTGAAGCTAAAATAGAATCAAAAACAGTTAAATCTCCAAATCTAATATCCTGAGGTACATATGATATCATACAAGCTCTTTTAGCATTATTTAATTTTATTAAGCTAATATCATCTAAAATAATATCTCCACTATTACCTTTTAATATACCAATAATATTCTTAAATAATGTTGATTTACCTGAACCATTTCTACCTAAAACAATACCTAGCTTGCCATCATCAAGCTCTAACGATAACGAATTTAAAGTATTATTTCCTCTTTTACTATAACTATAATTCAAATTATCTATTTTAAGCATTACTTATCCCTCCTAAAAATGATATACAAAAAGAAGGGTGCTCCAATAATAGATGTTATCGCACCAACAGGTAAAGCACTTCCTTTACCTATAAGCTTAGAAATTGTATCAGCTAATAGTAATAATATACTTCCCATCAAAATAGAAGCTGGAATAGTATATTTATGATTAGCCCCAATTATTCTTTTAGCAATATGAGGACATATAATCCCTACAAAGCCTATAATACCTAAAAAGGAAACACAGGAAGCAGTAATTAATGATGAAATTAATAACGATAAAAATCTCAATAGCTTAACATTAACACCTAAAGAAATAGCTTGACTATCTCCACATAAAATAGCATTATATCTCCAAGAGGAAATATAAAAGAAAATAAATCCAACTAAAACAATAATAGCCATAATTAAATCTGTTTGATAGGTTGCTCTACTTAAATCACCAAATGACCAAACAACAGATGCTTGAATTCCAACATCAGTAGCGAAATACTGAAGTATTGTTGTACCAGCTTGCCAAATTGAACCAATTGCGACACCAGCTAAAACAACAGTATTAGGAGAAAAAGCTTTAATTCTACATAAACTCAGTATTAATAATATAGAAACAAATGAAAAAATAAAAGCTATTATAGAAGTTTGAAATGGATTAACCTGACTAAAGTAATTATTAATATTATTACCAGATGATATAAATCCTCCCGCAAACGCAATCATTGATAAATTAGCTCCAAAAACAGCCGCGTTAGATACACCTAATGTTGATGGAGAAGCCATACTATTACCAAGTGTTGTTTGCATAATAAGACCTGATAAGCTTAATCCCGCTCCAGCAATCAAGCAAGCTAACGCTCTAGGCATTCTTATACTATACATTATTCTATTATTTTGAGGATAACTAGAATAGAATATTGCCTTTACACATTCAATAAATGGCATATTAGATGACCCTACAAATAAACATAATATAGTCATCAATAGTACTAAAATAACTAAAATAATTATTATTAAGTTTTTCTTTCTTTTTAATTTCTTATAATTTTCTAACATATATACCTTTAAAATTAATTGAGTATTTAAATAAATTATTTTATAATTATAATACTAAAGGAGACTATTATGGATAAAAGATTAATTAAAACTCAAAACGCTATTTATGAAGCATTCACTAAGGTTCTACAAGAAAAGCCCTATTCAAAAATAACAATTGAGGATATTCTAAAAATATCAGGAACATCTAGATCAACATTTTACTCTCATTACAAAACAAAAGATGAATTATTATTATCTATAGTTAATCATATTTTCGAGCATGTTTTCTCTCACACATTAACAGAAGAGAAAAGCCATGATTTCTCTAAATCTAGTATCTTTGATTATTCTCATTTAATAACACATATTCTCTATCATCTACATGATGAAAAGAATTTAATATCAGCAATACTTTCAAGTGAAAGTAAAGCCTACTTTATTGACAGCCTTAAAAAGCAATTAGCTCCAATAACAAATATAATAATTAAAAATAAGCTTGTTAAGGATAAAGATATTCCTGAAGAACTATATTCTCTATTAATATCTGATTCCTTTATTATATTAATTGAATATTGGTTCAAAAATAATTGTATAGAATCACCTGAGGTAATAACTAAATACTTCTTTGAAGTGAATAGCTAGACTTGTTTATACAAGTCTTTTTTAATTTGGAAATGTTGTAGTATCCATTTTCTTATATCCACCAAAGCTATTTGGATATGAGAATATCTCACTAGCAAGCTCTTTACCTAAAAAGGTCTTAGTAACCTCATTAGTTTTTTCAGTCATATCAATATCAGAAAATAATGAAGGATAAACAACCTTAGCATTATACCAAGTATTAATAAGAGCTATCTCTATATTTGTATAATAGGCATTATAAGCCATTTGTAGATAAACCTCACCATTTTTCCAAGCCTTAAGAGGCTCAAATACATTCTTATCAGTAATATTCTTTATTGCTGCTGAATCAATAATTAAAACATCAATATCATCACTAATAGCTAAATATTTTTCTTCATCTATAGCTTGAATACCATCTTTAACTAATCCATTAATAACATTATTTATTTTTGATACATTAAAAGGCTCATAATTTTGAACTGTCATCAAATGATTTGTTGTACCCCAATTACCCAATCCACAAATATAAACCTTCTTCTCATTACTTGAAACTATTCCACTAACTCTAGCTTCTATAGCACTCTTCTCACTATCAATAAATTCATTTAATGCATTAGCTCTATCCTCTAAAGAAAAAACCTTACCTAATAATTCAATACTTTTTTTAATATTTTCATCAAATACACCCTTAGAACCATATCTAACAGTAATAACTGGTACACCTAATTGCTTCTCTAAAGCATTTTCCTTATCAACATCCTCATATTCAGAAATAACAATATCAGGATTACATTCTAAAATCTTTTCTACCTCAGCAGCTTGAGCCTGAGGACCACCAACACCACAAGATGGTAAATTTTTAAAAACTTCCTTATAGGCTATAAAATATGGTCTAGCAACAGAATCAAAAATCTTTGGTCGATTTTCTAATGTATAATTATCAATATCCTCTACACCAGAAAGCTTATTAACATCTCCAATATAAGAATATAATCTAAGTGCCCCAGCTCCAATACAAACAACCCTTTGATAGCTTCCTGGTATTATTTCTACCTTTCTATCTACCATATCAACAATTGTTTCTTTATTTTCAGCTTCATTTTTATTACTACAAGAAGTAAAAACAGTAAATAAAGTTAAAAGTGATATTATAATAAATAATTTCTTTTTCATAAAAAGTACCTCACATATGACTCTATTATATATAAACAACAATTTTATTGCAAGAAATCATTAATTTTGTACGATATTTTTTTAAAAATAAAAAACACTTTGTATATCTATTATCTTTAAATATATACATAGTGTTTTCTTTTTTATTTATAAATTTAGAAAATAAAAATCCCTCAATAATGAGAGATCTTAAAATACTGAAATAAACAAATTATTTTCTTTTTAATAAAAATATAATTAATCTATATTATGATATCTAGAAACATTAGAAAATCAAATAAAATAAAACTAATAACTTTGTTTTCTATCAATTAAATTATATAAAATAAAAAACGGCTTATAGAGCCGTTTAATTTTCATTTGGAGCCACAGAACGGAATCGAACCGTCATCATATGCATGGCAAGCATAGGTACTAACCGTTGTACTACTGCGGCATTTTTTATGTGCACCATTATTATATCAAAAAAAAATTTAATTGCAAGAACTTTTTTATCTTTTTTAAAAAAAATGTTCTTGTTAATTTTTAAAGTGAATTCTGCTCTTAATAATAGTAGCTTTTAATTTGATTTTTTGTGAAAACATTCCAAATTCTCTATAAACTAAATATATATTTTCTATCGTTTCTTTCTCTAATTTGTACAGTACCATATAATAAGCTATTCAATCTACTTTTTATTTCTTTCTTTTACTAATTCTTACATAAACTCGCCTCTAAATAAATAACATTTTCATATAATTTGTTATACATAAATATTCACTTGAAAATTTTTTTTTGAAAATATTTTAACTAATTGAATCGATAAAATTAATATACTAAATTTATTTCATTCAGGTATTTTTTCTATCAACTTATATTTAGATATCTCAAATGATAAATTACTATTACTTAAGTTATTTTACACCAAACTTATCTATATCCTTACATAATAATCTTATAGTATTAGTATCTAACTTTTCAAAAAAATCTTTTATATTAAAGTATAATAAAAGTTATTTAAAATCTGATTGGTTAAATCAACCTATTAACACTAATAGGTCATATCATAAAGCTATTCAATACTACCAATAGCTTTAGCTTAATTAGTTCTAACAGTTTCTTTAATTTTAGATAAATAAACTAAATAAACTTACTCAATAATTGTTTTAATTTAACCATAGTACTTACTACGCTTTTCTCAAAATTAAAAATCCCACAAAGCATTTAAGCCTTATAGGATGTAGTCATATTAAATTTATATTTTAAATTTCTAAGCTAAATTAATTCTTATTAATATTAAATCTAACTAATAATTTCTTATAAATAACAAAATAACATATTAAATGAATTGTTAAAGTCATAAGCCATGAAATAGGATATGACCAATATAAAATTGATAAATCATGATAATAATTAAAAATAGTATATATCCATATTAATCTAAATACACATACTCCACCAATAGATACAATCATAGGAACAAAGGAATATTCTAATCCTCTTAATCCTCCAACTATAACATCCATAATGCCACAAAGGAAATATGGTAAGCAAATAATCTTTAATCTAAGCATTCCATACTTTAAAGCCTCATCACTTTGAGTATAAAGCCTTAAAAGCTGATTATCTAATAGAACCGCTCCTCCACCTAAAACAACTCCAATAGTAGTAACTAATATTAATGAATAAATTAATACCTTCCTACAATTCTTAATTTTACCTGCACCTAAATTTTGACTAGTAAAGCTTAAACAAGCTTGATATACCGCGTTCATAGAAGAATAAACAAAGCTTTCAATATTAGATGATGCTGTATTTCCCGCAACAATCTCAGTTGAAGAGAATGAATTAACAGCCTTTTGAACAAAAACGTTACTGATAGAGAATAAAGCACCTTGAATACCAGCAGGTAATCCAATTAAAACAATTTCCTTTAATTCCTTTAAATGAATTCTAAGCTTTTTAAAATTTAAATTAATAAATCCTTCTCTTCTTACTAAGCATATAACAACTAATACCGAAGAAACTCCTTCAGAAATAATAGTACCTAAAGCTACACCACTAACATCCATCTTAAATACAATAACAAATAAAAGGTTCAATAAAATATTTATTACTCCCGCAATAAATAAAAACAATAAAGGCTTCTTAGTTTCACCAACTGCTCTTAATATAGCGGCACCATAATTATAAACCATATTAAAAATCATACCTAAAAAATAAATTTGTAAATAAATAGTAGCCTTGGGTAATGCCTCTATAGTTGTATCCATTAATGATAACCATATTCCTGATGTTAAATATCCAAATATCATTAATACAATACCTGCAAAAAAACTAAAAAGCATGGAGGTATGAACAACTCTTTGACATTTCTCATAATCATTCGCGCCGACAGCTTTAGCTGTTGCGACATTAGCGCCAATTGAAAAGCCTATAAATAAATTAACTATTAAATTAATTAGAGCGGTTGTAGAACCAACCGCTGCTAAAGAATCATTTCCAGCAAAATTACCAACTACAATTAAATCACAAGCATTAAATAATAATTGAATAATACTTGAAATCATTACAGGAACAGAAAAGAATAATAGCTTTTTAAATAAATTTCCCTCTGTCATATCCATATCATGCATAACTATCACCGGATACCTATTATAACTCAAAAATATTAAAATTAAGATTATTTTATATAATATACATAATTTTCTTTTCTTGGTTTAGTCTTAGGAATATCACCTTCAGGATATCCAACTGCGACATGTCCAATTCCAACATAATCTCCCTCAAGCCCAAGCTTAGCTAAAATCTTTTTACCAAAATCAGATTCCATTTCCTCTTTAGCTCTATGAATCCAACATGCACCAAGTCCTAAACTATAAGCAGCATTTAGCATGTTATCAATTACACAGCTTCCATCATAAACAGCTGTTGGAGTATTTTTCGCAATAACTAGAATAATAACAGGTGCGTTATGAAAAGGATCAATATTATAATTTCCCATTATTTCACAGTTTTTATTTCTAATTTCCTTTTTAGTTTCTTCATTTGTTATAACAATAATATTAGGAGATTGAAGATTCATTGCAGTAGGTGCGTACATTCCAGCCTTAACTATCTCATTAATCTTTTCATCCTCTACCATTTTAGATTGAAAGCTTTTAATACTTCTTCTTTCAACTAAGCACTTAATTACCTCATTCATATTATTATCTCATCTTTCTATATGCTTCATAATTTAAATAATATAAATTACTTTCATCATTATAGTAAATATTAGAAGAATTTAAATATTGTAATAGCTTATTACTACTAATAGAAATACCATAAAGCTTATTTAAATCCTTAATAATATCCTCTAAATACATATAATATTTAGGCTCTATAATTTGTTCAATTAGATTAATAAATGATAAACTATTAGCTTTACTAGTTCTAAAAATATATTCATTTAAAAATAAATTTCTCTTATAAATAAAGTTATTTGATGTCTTTAATACACTAGAATAGAAAAGCTTAGGTAAACTAAATTCTAATAGCTTATGAGTGAATCCCTTATTAATAAGACTATCTATAGTAAATATATCATCCTCATAAACAAATTCATTAATAGAATTAATAAAATCTAATAATAGATTCTTTGTAATACCCATATCATTAAGCTTTTCTGAAGTATAATATATGTTATTAGAATATTCAATTAATTCTAAATTATTACATTTATCACTAACAAGCTTATTAAATGGTAATATAGTCATTAATCTAGAATCTAAAAATGATAAATCTAACTCATTATTTACAATAATAGAATTAAAATATTCATCTAATGATAATCCACTTTTTAAAATATAATTACCATATAAATCAAATCCAAATTTATTAATATTAGCCTTATTTAAGAAATAATCATAAAATAATATATTATTTTTATTAGCTAATAAAGCTATATCAGAAACAAAATAGAAATTATTAACTAATATATTCTTATATTGAGAAACAATATTATCTGATAATTCAGGTAAAGGAATAGTAAATGTTTGATTTTGATAATATGGAGAGAATGTTTTAGTAACGTAATTAGAAAATGATTTCTCATTAACTCCAAAAATATTAGAATATTCCTTTTTAAAATCAGCTAAAGTAACAGGAGATAATTCAAATAATAAAGTTTTAATTTGATTATTTCTATTACCACCATTTAAATTAATAATAGGCTTTCTACTAAATTCCATTACACTTCTATTATTAGTCTTACGTAAAATACTATAAAGCTCATATTCATCTAAAATATCAAATGATTTCATTACTTCTAAATTAGTATCATAAATATATTTAGTAGATATTTCTACATCTCCATAGCGAATTAATTTAATATTATTATAGAATACATCTATATCCATACTATTAATGTCATAATATCTATAGCCATCCTTAGAGTTAATAAGCTTCATAGATTCTGTAACAAGATTACTAATAAGAATAGATGTTACTAGTTCCTCATGAAATAAGCTAAACCAATATTTTTTAAACTCAGTGGTAATTTCTTCTAATTCCATTGGATTAATAATAGTAGCTGAAAAGCTATTAAATATATCTGATACATTCTTTAATACTGATTTACCATGAATAAATGCATATTTCCCAATAGTATTTTGAACTCTAATCTTAGTTTGTGGTGATACTCTAGGATCTTCTAGCATTTCAATAATTCTTCTATTACCTCTTGGCTTTTTATTGATTAGCTCAATATAACGATATACTCTAGAATCAGTTCCAAAAATCTTACAAAATTCATCCATAGTAAAAGAATAAGTATTATATAAATCTAAATAGTCCTCTTCTACAACATAAGGTAATGGATATTTAGTAATAATTTGTTTAGCGTTTTGTCTTGATACATCATATTTTTCTTGAATTTTATCTAAATCTAAACCATTTAAATAATCTATTAAAATAAAACTATTTTTATCCTTTGGTAGACTAAATATAAATTCATCTAAATTTAAAGGTTGCTTCTTTATACCAAATAAAGATACCTCTATATAACCCTTATCAATTAAACGATTTAATGCTTTATCAAAAATATGACCATATTTATAATAGCTTTCAACATTATCTAATAATTCTGAATCAGAGATATAATCATCTGGTAATAGCTTTAATAGCTTTCTTTCTAAGCCCTCTATATAGATTTCATCATTCTCTAGCTTAGAGATATAATCATTAATATAACAATCATTCATATCAATTGAATAATCATATTCTAATGCAGTTCTAATCTTTTTAATAATAGAATCAGAAATACCTATTTCAGTTAAATAATCATCTGATAATAAATTAAATTCAAAGATATATTTAATATCTTTATCTAATAATATATTAATTATTCTTTCAGATATTCCATTTACTGCTAAAGCATAAATAGATAGTGGTGTATTATCTATTAAAGAAATAGAATTCTTTATATTTTCTAATACGTCTTTCTTTTTAATATTATATTTTAATCCCAATTCATCTATAGATAAATTATTAATCTCATCAATTGTTAAAAAGCTTTTCCATAGCTTCATTATAGTATTTAAAGAAATACTATAATTACATAAATTAAATAAATATAAATTATTCATAGAAGCCTCCATTAGAAACGTTATATTCATACCTTATTTTATCATACTTTTAATATAGTTTCTATATTAATGAATAAGAGTGGAAAAAAATAACCATAATAAAAAAGGTGATATAAATGAAATTAAAGGGTTCAAATACCGAAAAAAATCTATATACTGCATTTACTGGAGAAGTACAAGCATATGCTAAATATCATTTCTTCTATGAAAAGGCTAAGGAGGAAGGATATGAACAGCTTGCTGAATTTTTCAAATATACAGCTGAAAATGAATTAACACATGCTAGATTATATTTTAATATGCTAGGTTTTTTAGGAAATACTAAAGAAAATCTAGAGGATGCAATTTCAAGTGAAGCTTTTGAATATAATGATATGTATAAAAAGTTTTATGATGAAGCAATGGAGGAGGAATTTACTCAAATTGCAAGATTATTTCAAGGTGTTGGCGCGATTGAGCATTCTCATGAAATGAGATTTTCTGCATTATTAAATAATTTGGAAAATGATAAAATATTTAATAAAGAAAATAGTGTAATGTGGGAATGCCGTAGCTGTGGACATATTTATACTGGCACTTCTGCTCCTAAAGTATGTCCTATTTGTGGTGAGGATATTTCATATTTTCAGGTATATAATAATACATTTAAGGAAAAATAATTAGATTAAATATCAATAATCATTTATAATATATTCACAGCTGGTGATATTTATGATAAATGATAATTATTTTGATAAATTATTAAAAATTAAAACCTGTGGTAGAGATGATATAGATAGTGATTTAGTTAAATTCCCCTATGAACCAACTCCTTATTGTATTCTTGAAAGATTAGCTAATACTGGTTATATAACAAAAAAATCCACACTAATAGATTATGGATGTGGAAAGGGAAGAGTAAGTATTTATATGACCCACCAAACAGGATGTAAAAGTATAGGAATAGATTTTAATGATAGATTACTTAATAGAGCCTTAGATAATATTTTAAACTTTAAAGCGAAAAATAAAATAAGTTTTATAAATGCTGATGCTAGTAAATATATTTTACCTGATACAGTTAATTCTTGTTATTTCTTTAATCCATTTTGTGGAGAGGTTTTAAGTGATGTAATAAAACAAATTTATGAATCATATAATAGAGTAAATAGAGATATTTTATTATTTTTTTATTATCCATCTATTAAATATATAAATTATTTAAATAAACAAGCTAATATTGAATTAATAGATGAAATTGATTGTAGTGATATATTTAAAAATGATCCAAATGAAAAAATATTAATATACATGATAAAAGGGCACTAAATTGTGCCCCTTTAATCATTTAATAATAAATCAATTTCATTTTCGGAATAAACATCTATATTATTAGAAACTAATAATTTTGTTGTTATTCCCATGCCACATATTATATTACCGCTAAAAGTACCATCATAAATATAATTAACTCCACAGGATGGAGATTTTTCCTTTAATAAAGCTTTTTTACAATTATTTTTTATAGCCAATTCCAAAGCTATTTTGGCTCCTTTATTATATTCAAATGTTACATCCTTCATTTTATTATTTATAACCTTATTTCCTGAAATTTCAGAAGGATCTCTAGGAATTGATAATCCTCCCATTACCTCAGGGCAAATTACAATAATATTATACTTCTCCTTAATTTTTTCAATTAAGGGAATATAATTATTTTTACCATTATATTTAGTATTTTTACCTAATAGGCAGCCTGAAACTAATAGATTCTCCACTAGTTAAAGAATTCCTTTAAACGAATAGTTTGCTTACGATCAGGTCCAACTGAGAAAAGTACTACCTCAGTCTTAGTTAATTCCTCAATCTTACGAATATAATTCTTAGCATTTTCTGGTAATTCATCAAAGCTTGTTACATGAGTAATATCCTCATCGAATCCTGGTAATGTAACATATAAAGGTTTACATCTTTCAAGCTCAGCTAATGTAGCAGGAATAGTATTAATAACTTGTCCATCTAATTCATAAGCATAACAAATCTTTAATTCCTTTAAACCACTTAATACATCAAATAACATTAATGATAAATAATTAATACCAGAAACTCTTCTTGCATAATTTAAAGCAACACAATCTAAATAACCAACACGTCTTGGACGCTTTGTTACTGTACCATATTCATGACCACGCTCACGAATATAATGAGCCAATTCACCATCAATTTCAGTTGGGAATGGACCTTCACCAACACGTGTAGTATAAGCCTTACAAATACCTAATACATTTTGAATGTTTCTAGGAGCTATACCACTATTTAGTGGAACTGAAGCACCTGTAGGTGATGATGATGTAACATATGGATATGTTCCATGATCAACACATAACATAACACCCTGTGCACCTTCAAATAATATTTTTGAATTCTTTTCAATTTCTTCTTCTAATAATAAAGAGGTATCACATACAAACTTCTTGATTTCTTGTCCATAGCCTACATATTCATCATAAATATCCTCAAGCTTAAATGGCTTTTCACCAAGCATTTCTAATTCTTTATTTTTAATTACAAGTACATCTTTAAGCTTTTCTTTAAAGATTTCAGGATTAATTAAATCAGCAATTCTAATACCAATTCTATTAACCTTATCTGCATAACAAGGACCAATACCACGTTTAGTAGTACCTATCTTCTTATCGCCCTTGAGGTTCTCATAAGCTCCATCTAAAGCCTCATGATATGGTAAAACAACATGAGCTCTATTAGAAACAAACAATTGGTAATCTGTTATTCCACGAGCCTCTAAGCCTCTAAGCTCTTCTAGCATTTGTTTTGGATTAATAACCATTCCATTTGCCATTACATTTTTAATTTTAGGATTAAAGATTCCAGATGGAATACTTCTTAATGCAAATTTTTCACCATCAAAATTGATAGTATGTCCAGCATTATTTCCGCCTTGGCTTCTAACAACAACATCAGCCTCTTGTGCTAAATAATCTGTAATCTTTCCTTTACCTTCGTCTCCCCATTGAGAGCCAACAACAACTAATGTACTCATACCTTATCTCCATAATCTATATATTTTAAGACCTATGTTATTATACTAAAATATAAAAAAAATTGCAATTAATTTAAGAAACATAACAAATAATTGTTGTTTTAAAGTAAAATATCTTTCTTAAATTATTATATTTGTAAATAAATCTAGTATTTTTTTTGTTTTTTTAAAAATAACTCCACTATAGAACATAGGTATAGCTTAGGAAAAGAAGAATACAAAGTTAATAAGCAAAACGACTAACAAAAAGGGGAGTATAAGTTTTTAGCCTATACTCCTCGTTTATTATTCATCAAATATATCGCATTTAGCATTAGGATTATTAAATAGCTCTAATAATGCTTCAGAATGAATTAATTCAGCATATTCATTCTTCATATCATTATATTCAGCTAAAACTATCTTTTCCTTTTCCTTAGCATTAGTCATTATTCTTTCATAATTATCTATAAAATGATTAACAATACGCTTATCAAGTTTTCCCTTACTAGCGTTTTCTTCAAGAATTTCAAAAATACTTTCTGAATCATAGCTTTCCTTATAGCTTCTTCTACAATATAACGCACTCGCAACATCGCTTATCGCAATAATCTTATCGCCAATTGATAAATCAATTTCTCTTAAGCCTCTTGGATAACCACTACCATCAAGCTTTTCATGATGATTAGAAGCAATTTCAACAATTTTATAAGAAAAACAGCTTTCTAATATTTCTCTAGTATATTCAACATGCTTTCTCATTATCTTAAAATCCTCATCACTTAATCTACCAGGATAACATAATATAGATTTAGGAATTCTAATCTTACCAATATCATGCAATAAGGCTGCAAGATATATCTCATAAATTTGACTTTCTGCTAATCTAGATAATACAGCTAAATCATAAGCAATACTGGCAGTAGTTACAGTATGAGCTAAAGTCTCATGATTATGGAATTCAAATGAAAAATTAGTAGTATCAATAAATCCTAATAAATCTTCATTAGAAAAATCTCCAAATTTAACAATATAGCTTGAAACTTCATAAGCAAATAAATTACTACCCTTGGCATTAAGCTTTTCTAAAATGTCAGGCTGAGCTTTTAAAAGCTTAATCATTCTTCTAATTTGTTGTGGATGCAATGTATTAGAAGCATCATGCTTTAACAAATCCTCAATTTCAGTTTGACAATATTCCTGATAATCATACATTACTACCTGATTTACTAATGTAATTAATAATCCATAATAATAATCCTCATTATCAGTACCATTAATAAATCTTGCCTTATAGAATAGTAAAGGCTTACAATCGTCTCTAAGTGGAGAGCAGTTTTTTAAGAATGTATAACTTGAAACAGCTCTATATGCTAAATTATCCTTAGGAATAGATTCATCCTGATAAAAGGAACCAATATCCTTTAAAAGAGTAACTAAAGCAAGTCTTGCTCCCTTTTTAGGATCAATCTTGTAGAATTCACAATACCGCTTCATAATAAAAGCAGCTCTAATGCCACTATCAATATAAACATTATTTATTTCATTTAATACTTTACGTAAATATTTAAAAATAGTACTACCATTAAAATAATAATTCTCCACTAAAATCCCCACCCTTTAAAGAAAATTATATACTTTTATCTAAGGGCTTACAAGTATAAAAATAGAAATTATAATATATTTTTTCATAAAAAAAAGAAGGCCCTAAGCCTTCCTTTTTCATTAAGCTAAGATTAGATGATTGAATAATAAAACCCAAACAAGATCAATCCAACCGAATGGTACACCAAAGATAGTAACAACTACAGCAATTACTAAATCTAGTCCATCCTTTGTCTTAAGAGCTTTGTCCCATCTAACAACTATTTCTACTACCCAGTTAACAAATGGAATAAGTAATAATAGAATTTGAACTAGTCTTGATTGACTATTAAACCACTTTTGCATTTCATTATCTCCTTTATCTAGTTTATCTATATTGTAAAACAAATGAAGAAAAAATGAAAGACATTTTAATAAATTTGTAAAAATATATTAAAATTATACATCAATAACTATTTTAAATAACATAAATGATAATTATAAAAACTTATAGCTTCTTTTTATAATCATAATACTTAATAACAAATACTGAATAAAGATAATTTTTATTTAATTCATTATCATCAAAATTTATATTATATAGTTCATTTAGCTTCATTAATCGATATGATACTGTATTCTTATGAATAAATAAATTAGCTGAAGCTATTCCTAAGCTTTTATCATTTAATAAATAATGATAAATTGTATTAATATTTTCTGTATTATTAATAATATCATCTTTATATATTTTAAATATTATAGGATTAATAAAATTTAATACTTGAGAAATATCAAAGGTATCTTGAAAAAAAGGTAAATAAACTTTATAGTATTCCTCAAAAAATAGGACATTATTCATTATTTTCTTTAAATAATTTAATAAATTAGCTAAAGCATTATAATAGCTTGAAAAGCTATTATAATCTTCTATTTTCTTTACATATAAGGCTCTAAGCTTATTATGAGCTAATATATCACCTGTTTCCTTTAAAGGCAATAAATCGTTAAAAAAAATTAATACATTATTATGATATGGTATTACAGCTTTTACCTTTAATAGTCCTTCAAGCTTTATCTTTAAATAGTTATTTCTTTCAAATGAAGCGTCATCTAAGGATATTATTAATAGACTACAGCTTAAATCTATTTTGTATTCCTCTATTTTAGACTCTATAATAGTTTTATTTTTATAATTATTATTTATTAAATTTAAATAAAAGCTTTGAACATTTAATCCTATTTCATTTTCATTTCTTAAATATAAAATTTTACCGATAGAATTAACAAGATGAGCTAATAATTCAAAATCTAAATCACTAAAACAAGAATTACTTGTTTCTAATAAAACTAAATAGCCTAATAGGCCATTATGTTCAATTTTATAAAATAAACGTCTTTGATTTTTATTTATTGAATCAATAATTGCATATTTTTCATTATCCTTAAATGTATGATTAGCTAGGGCTATTAATTCAAGTGACCAAACACCTGATTTTGTTGCTTCCTCATAAACCTTATCAACATCATTTGAATGAGTAAAATATACAAGCTCATAATTATGATTTATTACAACTAAAGGATTTTTAATTATAGTAGAATAAAGATTTAATAGCTCTGATAAATTATAACAAGCTTCTTCTTTTTTTAATATTTCTATATCCATATATACCTCACTGTGCTAAGAGCACAAATTCACACGCTCATTTTACATCCAAAGGACATTTATTTCAACATAATAAAGAATATAATTATTTGTGTTTGAAAGGAATGATATGATGAATAAAGAAAAAAAGCCATTTAATGTAGGAATTTGGGCCTTTCTAAATAAAATTCCTGCTGGTACAATGTTCGTACCATTAGTAATAAGTGCTATAATATGCACTATAACAGTTGAGGCTGGTCTTGGAACAGGTATCACTGGACAAGGACAAACACTTTGGGAGTTTTTAGGAAATCCAATGAAGGATTTATTCGGTAAAACCGGACAAATGTTATTAATTGGATTAATGCTATTTTGTACTGGAACAATGATTAAGCCTCATGATTTTGTTGATGTATTCAAAAGAGGATTCTGGCTATTACTAGCAAGATTATTACCTGCTTATCTAATTTCAGCATTAGTTTGGATTATATGTGGTCCTGAAGGATTTTGTGGAATTGATTCAATAACATTCACATGTGTTGTAACATCTGCAAATGCAGCATTATATATGGGAATTATACCACCATATGCAGATAATTCAGATAGAGCTGTATTCCCTGTAATGTTAATACTATCTATGCCATTATTACCATTTGTTTTTATTAGTTCATTTGGTAATACTCATAACGCTGACACATTAACTAAAATTGTTCAAATCTTCTCTTTACTTATTCCATTTATTCTAGGCTTTATTTTAGGTAATCTAGATTCAAAGATTAGAGAAATATTTAAAGGTGGAAATACAATTATATTACCATTCTTAGGATTTGAATTTGGTTCTACAATTAACTTATTTAATGCTTTTCAACCAAAGGTCTTACTAGCATCATTATTACTTACTGTAATATTCTGGGCAATAACTATGATTATACCTTATATTGTTGATCATTTTATTCTAAAAAGACCTGGTTATGCTTCAATAGGTAGTTCTTCACTTGCCGGTGTATCACTTTCAATTCCAGCAATGTTTGCTACATACGCATTTAGTGGTATTTCTGGTGAAAGTATTATCGCAAATAGTGTTTCTATATTAGCATTTGTTCTATTAATTACTAATATACTATCACCATTCTTCACTAGATCTATTATGAGCTTTTATTTCAAAAAGCACCAATTAGATAAAATAGATGATGTAAAGAGAGTTTTCGGTACTACGCATCCCGAATTAATAACAAATCTATATAATGAAAATTATGTTTATAAAAAGAATAGAGGTAATAAAAATGAAAAATAAACAACTAACACAAATAGGAACATTAAATAGTCTAATGATGGGAGATTATGATGCTGTTATAACAGTCAAAGAATTATTAGATAAAGGTGATATTGGAATAGGTACCTACGAGGGTCTTGATGGAGAAGCTATATTTCTAGATGGCGTTGCCTATAATTCTAGAGCTGATGGTACTACTTCTATTATGAACCCAACAGATAAAGTACCATTTGGTACAGTAGCTAAATTCGATGAATCTGTAAAAGAAAATCCAATTTCATTTAATGATATTGATGAATTAAAGCTAGAGCTTGAAAAACAACTTCCAAGCAAAAACTTCTTCTATATGATTAAAATAGAAGGTAGCTTTAATGTTAGAATTCGTTCATGCTATAAGCAAGAAAAACCATATGAACCATTATATAAGGTTGCTAAAGACCAAAGAGAATATGACTTTAATGAGGATGGCTATGTTATTGGAGTATATTGTCCTAACTATGTTCAAGGAATGAATCTACCTGGATGGCATATTCATTTTCTAAGTAAGGATTATAAGCATGGTGGTCATATCTTAAAGCTTAAGTCAAATAATGCTTCTTATAAAATAAATGAGCTTGATTCATGGAATGTAATTCTTCCACATACAAATGGCTTTGAAAACTGGGATTTAACTCAAGATTTAAAGGAAAAGACTAAAGAGGTTGAAGGATCATCAAAAAAATAAAGACTGTTAATAAAATACTAACAGTCCTAAGGGGCTGTGAAGAAATAATCAGTCCTCGATAAACAAAAATGGGGTTTCAAACCAGTTTAAAATCTGGAAAGAAAC
>CAKQBG010000025.1 GCA_934216145.1 uncultured Anaeroplasma sp. | reverse complement strand
GTACAGCATACTCATCCTCATTTTTACATTTTAAACAGCAAAGCTTAGAACAAAAGTTCAATTCCTTTTTATAAAGCATTTCTTCAGTAAAAGGATGCTTTATTAATTTTGAATAAGCAATAGTATCAGCTAATAATAAAGGAAAATTATCGATCCGAGATTCTTCAATCTCTAAATTAACAGTTTTTAAATATGAATCACTAACAATAGATAACCCAATTGGTTGAGTTGATAGTGCGAATCCCCAAACATTATTTTTCATTGAAAATGAAATGAAATATTTAGAAATATTAGGGAATCCTGTTTCATCAAAGAATAATTTATTTAAATCTAAATTGAATTTATCCTTTAATATCTTCTTTACAGTCGAAAAGAAGGCAAATGTCGCAATTTTATCATCCTCATTCTCTATTAGAGAAATAAATTCTAAAATCTCTTTACTGAATTTTATATTCGCACCATCAAATAGAAGCTTTAATTTATTTTTTTCAAAAAAATGGACGTATACGTAATCTTTGTTCATAAATTTTACCCCCCCCCCACGAAATTTTGGTAAATTAGAAATAAATACCTAAATCAAAGCTAAAAATATGCATTTTTATAATTTTAATAAATATTATGTCATAATTAATTAATCGATATAATTATATTTATTTTTTGCTAAAAAATCAAGTATTTTAGCATAATTAATCGAAACATAAAATTAGAATATTTAATTTTTAATTATAATGTCTTTTTTAATTATATATATTTTTTAATTAAATTAATTTTATGAACATATTATTATACAAAATTTTATAAATTAAAAATAATAATTATAATTTTTATCTATTTAACTAATATAAATAATAATTTAAGATTTATAACATAATAATATTTATTAAGCTTAATTGTATTTTAATTCTAACTATACTTATTTTATTTTGTTCTTCTCAATTTAATTTTTTTATATTTATACTCAAAATCTAAATCCTTATCAGTGTTTTTCATTATATTAACCATAATACCCATCATAAACATTGAAATAATTAAAGATGAGCCTCCATAAGAAATAAAAGGGAGAGTTACTCCTGTAACTGGTATTAATCCTATTACTACTGCGATATTAATAAATACTTGAATAAATAAGAGGCTTGAAAAGCCAAATGCTAAATAGGATGAAAAGAAATCCTTAGAATATTTAGCAATTTTATAGCCAGTAAATATTAAATAAAAAAATAATAATATTACTAAAGCTCCTCCTATTATGCCTAGTTCTTCAACTAATATAGAAAAAATAAAATCATTTTGGGGCTCTGGTAAATAATAATATTTTTGTCTACTATTAAATAAACCATATCCAAATAAGCCCGCAGGAGATATTGCATATAACGATTGAATAATTTGAAATCCTGAACCTAATGGATCACTCCAAGGATCTAAATAAGAAATTATTCTTTCCATTCTATAAGGTGCCATAATAATCATTAGAGCTACTCCAATTACTGCTAAAATTCCACCTAGTATTATATTCTTTATTTGAACTCCACCTATAAATAACATAAATAATAGAGATAAGGTTAATACAGCTCCTGTACCAAAATCAGGCTGTAATAAAATTAAACCAAATACAAATATTATTATTAATAAATATAAATAAAAATCCTTATTATTACTCATCATTTTAGGATTATTTGCTAAAACCTTAGATGTAAATATTATTGATGTTATTTTAACAAGCTCTGCAGGCTGAATTGAAAACTCTTTAAAGCCAATCCAGCTTCTAGCTCCTCCTCTTACTGATCCTATTCCTGGCATTAAAACTAATATTAATAAAATTATTGAAAATATAAATAAATGATTAGAATATTTTTTATATAAGGAAAGGGGGATTTTTTGAGTAATAAAAAATACTATTGTTCCTATGAATAAAAATATAGCTTGTCTTATTAGATAATAAAATTGATTTCCTGTTTTATATTCAGCCCATATCATTGATGATGAATAGATCATTACAAGTCCAATTAATATTAACACAAAGAAAACAGTAATGAAGGTATAATATCTTTTCATGGTATCACCATATAAACTTATGAGAAAATAAAAAAAATATGGTATTAAAACCATATCTTTTTTAAAACACAAATAAATATATACCTAGAAATTGAACTAGCGCACCAAATAAAACAAAGAAATGCCAAATAAAATGAGCAGCTTTAACCTTATTCATTGCAAAAGGAATCATACCTAATGTATAAATAATGCCTCCACCTAATATCATAAAGAACAATGAATAATTAGGATTATCTAGCCATAGCCATCCTGGTACAAACATTAAACCACTCCAGCCAATTGCGAAATATAAAGGGAAATTAACCCATTTAATTCTACCAGGTCCAAATATACAAACTAGGGTTATACCTGTCGCGATTAAAATCCATTGAACTATAAATACAATAATTCCCATATAATTAGAATAGAAATTATTATAATTATAGATTTCTTGCCATTCAACTAATAATAGAGGTGCAAATGTACCGCCGATTAATAGATAAATAGAAGTATAGTCAAATCTTCTCCATAATCTTTTAACTGTACTACCATAAGGAAAGGCATGATATAATGAACTCATTGTCATCATAAATATCATACATACACCATAAATAATACCTGAAGCCAGCTTTAAAGGTGTGTCTGATTTTTGAATCATTAATATTAATGCGATTATCGCAAAAATAGCTCCTACTCCATGAGTTACAGAATTACCGATTTCCTCAAGAACACTTCTTTTAGGAGCTTCATTAAGCTCTCTATATTTTTGTCTTATAGGAGCCATTTTTTCTTCCTTTTCCTCATTAATAATATCATGATTTATTTCTTCTAATCTTTTCTTTTCAGCTTTTTCATTTCTTTTATTAAGTCTTTGATTCTTTTTTTCAGCTTTTAAAATTTCCTTATCATTCATTATTTTCATCTCCCTCATTATTAAAATAATTATATATATTTAAAGCTATATTTTCAGGGATACCTGATTCCTTTAAATCTTCAATACTTGCCTTTTTTATCGCATCAATAGTTAAAAAGTGCTTAAGTAAGGCTTCCTTTCTTTTAGGACCTAATCCCTCAATATTATCTAGCATTGAAGAGAAAAAGCCTTTAGCTTTAGTAGATCTAAAAAAGCTAATTGCGAAATCATGAACCCTTTGAGAAATATCAGCTAATAATAAATATATTTCATCATTCTTATCAATATTAATATATCTATCATTAAAAAATAAAATAGTTGCCTTATGATGATCATCCTTT
This sequence comes from uncultured Anaeroplasma sp., assembly GCA_934216145.1. Lineage (GTDB taxonomy): Bacteria > Bacillota_I > Bacilli_A > Acholeplasmatales > Anaeroplasmataceae > Anaeroplasma. The sequence continues at coordinate 23,445 of CAKQBG010000025.1, read as the reverse complement.
TGAATACCTAAAACTGGAATATCTAAATTTAAGCTGCCTAAAACATCAAGTGCGGCATGAACCTGAATTTGTCCACCATCCATAACAATCAAATCAGGAAATTTACCATCCTCCATAGCTAATCTTAAATATCTACGATAAATAATTTCCTTCATTGTCTCATAATCATTCGCGCCAACTACTGTTTTAACATGATATTTTCTAAATTCCTTTGGGGCAGGCTTACCATTTATATAACAAACCATACCTGAAACAGGATATTCTCCATATAGGTTAGAGTTATCAAAGGCTTCAATTCTATAAGGAGTAGGAATATCTAAAAGCTTGCCTAGCTTTTCAATAGTTTCAACCTTCTTTAATACCTGATTCTTATAAATGTTTCTCTTATTCTCTAAATTAAATTTAGCATTATCTAAAGCCATTTGTAATAGCTCATGCTTTTTACCATTTTTAAATTCAACATAAGGAATTCCTAAAAATTCTTCAACATTTTCAAGTTCTATACCAATAATTGAAATCTCCTTAGGCTTTACATTTAAATCATAAAATTGTAATAAATAATTATATACCTCATCACTTGCGTTATCATATAAATTAATAATAGTTTGATGATTTTGAACAATATTACCTAATCTAGTAATAATAATATTTATAGATATTTCCTCATTATCAATATAAACACCGACATAATCTCTACTAGTTAAATCATTAATAGAAATCTTTTGTTTAGCTATTGTTTGCTTAATAGAATTTATTAAATCTCTATATTCAATAGCCTTTTCAAATTCCATATTATTAGAGGCATCCTCCATTTCCTTAGTAAGTGATTTAATAACATCATCACAATTACCATTTAAAAAGGAAGCAATCTTATTCTTATATTCAGTATAATCAAATAAACCACTATTAATACAAGGCGCTAAGCATTGATGCATATGATAATATAAGCATTCCTTATTAGGAATATTATAGCATTTTCTTAAAGGATATATTCTATTTAATAAATCCACAGTACTTCTAGCAGCCTTAACATTAGGATAAGGACCGAAATATCTTGCAAATCCTTTTTTTCTTTTATTTCTAGTAACAATAAGTCTAGGGTGAGTTTCATTTGTTAAGGCGACATAAGGATAGGTTTTATCATCAGTAAGACTAATATTATATTTAGGATCATATTCCTTAATCATATTAATCTCAAGGACAAATGCTTCAAGCTCTGATGAGGTAATTACATAATTAAAATCACAAATCTCACTAACAAGCTTAGTTGTTTTCGCATTATGAGCACCATGAAAATAGCTTCTAACCCTATTTTTAAGATTCTTAGCCTTTCCTACATATATAATTTTACCATTCTTATCAAGCATTTGATAGCTTCCTGGCTTATCAGGAAGCAGTTTTAGCTTCTCCTCTATAATTCCCATATTCACCAAACCCACATAAAAGAAAATGGCTAACGAAAAACATTAGCCACTCTAATTATTCATCTTCCTCTTCAGGATTAGACTTCTTAAAAGTCATTGTACATTTACCCATTAGAATTTCCTCTAATGCTTGTCCAACTGGCTTAACACAGATACCATCCTCAGCAGCTGTCCATTCCTCTTCTTCAATAATCTTAGCACGCTTTGCAGCAGCATAAGCTAATTTATACTTTGAATCAATCTTTTCTAGTAATGCGTCTACTGAAGGATAACGCATTCCATCATATTCTATCTTATTACTCATATTATAATCCTCCATTGCCTCAATTATTATACCATAGATTAAATGAATAATCTATAAAATTATTCTTCTTCACCAATTAATTCCATATATTTATGGATTGAACGCTCTGTTTTCGCATGCTCAGCTCTAATAATAGCCATAATTCTATCAGCTGCGTTATGAACCTCATCATTAACAACGATATAGTCATAATACTTAGCCTTTTTGAATTCTCTATTAGCCTTTTGTACTCTTTCCTCAATTACCTCTTCAGATTCAGTACCACGTCTTCTTAAACGCTCATATAATGCTTCCTTTCCAGGTGGAACTAAGAAAATCATTACACAATTAGGAACCTTCTCTTTAACCTGTAGGGCTCCATCAACCTCAATCTCAAGAACAACCTCATTACCACGTTCAAGATTCTCATTTATTTTATCAAGTGGTGTACCATAATAGTTACCAACAAATTCAGCATACTCTAGGAATTTACCCTCGTGAATACGTTGTTCAAATTCATCCTTAGAAACAAAGTAATAATCTACTCCATCCTTCTCACCAGGACGCATTTTACGTGTTGTCATAGAAACACTATATACTAAATTGTGATTAGGCATATCAAATAATGCCTTACGCACTGTTCCCTTTCCTACACCAGATGGACCTGATAGAACAATCAATAAACCACGATCATTAAGCTTCATATATTCTATACCTCTTCAAAAAATATATAATCAAATATACATTATTTTCATAAAAAAAGCAATAACAATTTATAATAAATCAATTTCTTCCTGTAGACTAAATACGCTTTCAATTATATCATTTATAATAGGCTTGACATTATCTACATTTACAATTGTATTATACTCTAAAATAAGGATATTATCCGTATTTAGCTTACATACTAGATATTTAGATTTCATATTAAAGCTATTAATGTTATTAAATAATTGATTATTATCATTATTAGCCTTTCTTAAATTAATCATAAATGATATATTAGAATAATCCTTATTATCATTTAGAGTAATATAAGGAAATAAAGAATATTTATCTAGGTTCAATTGAAATGTAATAGGATTTTCTCCTTCAATCGATGTATTTTTTTCAATAAAAAGCTTCTTTATTTCATCATAAACTGTTTTTCTACCAAATAAACCCATAATATAATCATTCCTTTGTCATAAATTTTACCACAAAATAAAAAAAAAGTCTCTTTAATCTTTATGAAAAATTATAAAAGAGTGTAATATATAAATCTTTATTTTTTAATAAATAAATGCTATACTTCTTTTGGTGATTATAATGAGCTTTGATGGTTTATTTTTAAATAGAATATTAAAAGAAATTTATTTTTTAAAAACAGGAAGAATTTCTAAAATACTAGAATCAGGTGATACTGATTTTATTCTAACAATTAGAGCGAATAGAGAAAATTACAATCTAATGTTGTCATTTTCTAGTGAATATTCAAGAATTCATATTACTAAGAAAGCTTATGATTCTATTAGTAATCCTAAAAGCTTTACTATGTTCTTAAGAAAGCATATTGAAGGATATTTTATTGAGGATATTAAGCAATATGAAAATGATAGAATTATAATATTTGAGCTTGTAGGACATAATGAGCTTGAGGATTTATGTAAGAATAAACTTATTTGCGAAATAATGGGTAGATATTCTAATTTAATATTAACCGATGAAAATTATAGAATAATAGATTCTCTTAAGCATGATGGAGTCGGAGAGTACAATAGAACTATTCTTCCTAATGCGTTATATGAATATCCTAAAAGTGATAAAATTAATCCAATTGGATTAAACTATCAGGATATTGAAAATATAGCTAATGAGAAAAAGCTTAATACTCCTAAGGATTATCTAAATACCTTTTTAGGATTATCTATGCATATTATAGATAATGCATTTATAAATGATAATATTAATAAAAATTTATATGATTATATTAATTCTGATACCTTACCAATTATATTTAAGAATAAAAAAGGTAAGCCAGATTTTTATTTTAATCCTTTAAATGAAGAAATAACAAAACAATTTGATAGTGTATCTCAATTATTAGATTATTATTACTATCAAGAGGATTTAAAGGCTAAAATAAAATTAAAAACTAATGATTTATCTAATTTTATAAATAAGCAAATAAAAAAATATGAAAATAAACTTGAAAAGCTTGAAAGTGAAAGAATTGAAGCACTTGATAATGAACATTATAGAATTAAAGGTGAACTTCTTTTATCTTATCCTAATCTAAAGGAAAAGTCTAATAAGGTAGAGGTATATGATTATTATAATTTAAAGAATATTATTATTAATCTTGATCCTAAATTTACTATTCTTGAGAATTCTAATAGATATTTTAAGAAATATCAAAAGATGAAGGCTTCCTTAAATTATATTTCTGAGCAAGAGGAAATAACTAAAAATGAAATTGATTATTTTAAAATATTAAAATATCAAATTTCAGATTGTAGTATTAATGAAGCATTAGAGATTCAAGATGAGCTTATTAATAATAAATATTTATTTAAGCATGTAGACAATAAGCCAAAGAAAAAACAAAAGCCTAAACTATTAACATATGTATTAAATAATGGTACAGAAATAACAGTTGGAAAGAATAATATTCAAAATGAATATTTAACACATAAGCTAGCTTTACCTAATGAGATGTGGTTTCATATTAAAGGTGGAGAGGGTAGTCATGTTGTTGTGCATAATTCTAACGAATTAACTGAAGAAGAAATTCGTATTGCATCTATGCTTGCGGCATATTATTCAACATTTAAGAATTCTTCTAGTGTACCTGTTGATTATACTAGAGTTAAATTTATAAAAAAAATACCAGGAAAAAGAAATTGCTTTGTTACTTATACTCATCAACATACTATTTATATTGATCCTGATATTAATATTATCGAGAAATTAAAGGTGAAGAAATGAAAAATTCTTATAAAAAATTTGCATATTACTATGATGAGGTTATGGCAAGCCTTAATTATGATTTATGGCTTGAATTTATTGAGCCTTATTTAAAAAAGGGAGATAGTGTATTAGATTTAGCCTGTGGTACTGGTACACTTCTTTCTATGCTTAAAATGAGTGGCTATAATGCTGATGGATTAGATTTAAGTGAGGAAATTATTGAAATAGCCAATGAAAAAAAGAAACTAAATAGATTAGATATTAATTTTTATGTAGCTGATATGACTAATTTTCATTTAAATAAGAAATATGATATGATTACATGCTTTTTTGATTCAATTAACTTTTTACAATCTAAAAGAGATATTGATAAAATGCTTAATTGTGTTACAGCTCATTTAAAGGATAATGGTTATTTTATTTGTGATATATTCTCTAAGGAGCTATTAAGAGAATATGAAGCAAATGAGATTCATGATGATTATGAAACATTTAAAATTGATTGGACAACAAAAAAAACATCCCCTACCTCTTTGAAGCATTCAATTACTATTAAAGAGGGTGAGGATTGTTTTAATGAATCATATTATGAATATTATTATGATATAAGGGATATTTCTAATAAAAAGCTAAAGCTTATTAAAATATCTGGAGATTTTAATGATGATTTAGAGGATGAGGATGAAAGAATATTATTAGTATTCCAAAAAACTACATTCTAGAAAGCTCTAAATAGCACATATCTAGGCTTTCGATATAGCATTCAATTTCAAAAGGAGATACTTCTCCTTTTTTTTGTATTTCCTCTAATATATGAATAGAATCATTATATAAAACCTCTGAACCAATATTTAAGGAAAATCCTTTAATTTGGTGAATAAGATTATAGATACCTTCATAATCCTTATTATATAAAGAATTTGTAAGAGTATTTTTATAGCCATTATAATTTGAAATAAAACGATTCTTAAGTGAATCAAATAGCTTTTCACTATTAGCTAAATATTGCATCGCAATTCTTTTATCGATATATCCCATAATTTCCTCCTAAAAGCTATATTTACCGTCACTAACAAATTCTAAATGATTAGAATAAAATTCCTTTATAGCCTTGATTAAATCCTCAAGGTCATAACGTCCTGCTGTTTCATAGCTTGAATGCATAGCTATTTGAGGAAGTCCTATATCAACTGAAGGAATTGATACATTATTTAAGGAAATAGCTCCTAAAGTTGAACCACCTGGAATATCACTTCTATTAGTATTCTTTTGATATTTAGCATTACACTTCTTACAAATACATTCAAAATAAGCTAAAGATACTGCATCTGTAGTATATGAGCCTCTTGCGGCATTCTTAATAACGATACCCTCATTAATATATGAAGCATTAGTTGGATCATATTTTTGAGGATAATTAGGATGGAAGCCTTGAGCGTTATCAGCAGAAATGATAAATGATGAAGCTAAAAATGCTTTATGCTCTAAATAGTTAAAACCTAAAGTTAGGCTAATTCTTTCAAGTGTATCATGAAGCATCATTGAAGCGGCCCCCTGTCTTGTACGTGAACCAATTTCTTCATTATCAAATAAAGCCATTACATTAATAGAATTATCCTTTGGATTAGAATTAAGTAATGCTTCAAGTAAGCCATATGAGCATTCTAAATTATCAATTTGAGGAGCCATAATAAATTCCTTATTTGCGCCAACAAGCATACCTCTATCAAGTAAAGCTAAATATAAATCATGAGAGATTATATCATCCTTATTAATATTTAATTTCTTAGCTATCATATCTAATAAATCACTATTAGAATCAGTTGAAAAAATAGGAATTAAATCAACCTGAGGATTTAAAATAGCTCCCTTATTTAGCTCATGATAATAATGAATTGAGCAATTTGGAATCATTGCGATAGCTTCATCAAAGGAAATAAGCTTTTCTTCTATTCCCTCATTAGTTCTTACTATTACTCTACCTGCAATATTAAGTGGTCTATCCATCCAAGTATTATAAATAGGTCCACCATATACTTCAGTATTAAGCTTTACATATTTACCTACTACCATTTTATAATTAGGCTTAAGCTTGAATGTTGGTGAATCTAAATGCGCTGCTGTAATATTATAGCTTATATTAGCTATATTATTAGGTAATACAAATGCTAAAACACTTGATGAATTTCTAGTAATAAAATATTTACCATTTGGTAAAAGATTCCATTTTTTTCCTTCATTAAGCTCAATAAAATTATTTTCCAATAAAATATCTTTTATCTTTTTTTCTGCATGAAACATTGTTGGTGTATCATGTAAGAATTCTAAAAAACCTTCCATATCTATTCCTCCACTTTAAATCGAGCCTCAAATGATGGCTCATTGTTAACAAATCCTATATAATTATCATATTCATTATTTTTATAATAACAAACATGAACTGTGTCATTATAATGTGCTTCATTTATAAATGAAATTTCAATTGATTTAATCTTCTTTTTATTACTTACATCAGCCTCATAAATCATATCTAAATATCTAGCATTATTCATATGTCCATTATGATCTAAATCACTTAATCTAATCTTATAATCTATTTCCTTATCATATTTATCACTACTATTATTTAATCTTCTAGGAAGCTTCTCATTATAAATAACACTGTCATAATATTTACATCCCATATTAACCTCACTGGCTCTTTTAACCCTATGAGTATTACTATCTAATAATACCCATTTAGATAAGCCTGTTAATATTACATTATTATTTAGATCACTCATTTGATATTCTCTATCATGTTCTAGAGTTGTAGGAGCCTTAGGCCATGTTTCAACCTTAACAATATCACTAAATTTAGGTAATTCTCCAATAATATCAACTCTTGTATATAAAACAACCCAAATAAGATTTCTTTTTAATAGATCTAAATAACCACATCCAAGCTCACAAGCGTGGATTCCCGCAATATCCTGTAGGATATCCATTATTCCTGATGGTCTTATATAATCCTTATAGCCTACACAATTAGTAGGTATAAAGAAATTCATTTCCTTTTTTATTCCACTCATTTTTTAACCTCAATTAATATTTCTAGAATTATATAACTAATAGAAAAGAACAATATATAAGGATTAAACATAAATATACTAGGAATTAAAAATAACATTCCTCTAAATAGTTTTACATTTAATCTATAGTTTAGTTTTAAATATTTATCTCTTTTTATAAACGCAATTATAAAGAAGATATAATATAATACAGAAACTAATACAGTAAAGCTAAAGCCTATTATATTTAAAATATCATTAATCTTATGATAGCCATATCCAAATATACTAAATATACTAAAATAACCTAAGCCGACTAAAGCTATAAATCTTAGATTTCTAAGTTCTAAATGCTTAGTAGTTCTATTAAATTTAAATATATATTCTATTAATATAGGAAATAAAGCTATAAAAGAAATTATTAATCCATATAAATTAAAATGCATAATATACCAATCCTTTATTCGCTCACGTATATTATATAATTATTTAAAAATAAAAAAAAGTATATTTTAGAAAATATACCAGATTATAAAAAAAGTATCTATAAAGGAACCGGCCCAATATAGATAATTTTATTATATTCCATAATAGACAATAGTCAACGTAAATTAATCATTAAAGCGCTTTCTTTATTTAATTTTCGACATCATTTTCATTATTTTATGAATTATAATTCAATATTTTGAAATAAATATAAATATTCTATACTATTATATTGATATAATATTAATATCTTCTATTATTTGTTTTATATTATTTTAAGTTTAAAAACAAGCTATCTAATTTATACTAATATATATTAATTATAATCTTAATAACAAATTTTAGGTTAGATAATAAATCTTTACTTAAAATTATTATTATGATAAAATTACCTATGTGAAATACCTATTTAAAGAAAGGAATTAATCAATAGATAAATTATCTAATGATTAAAGTGATATTTATGGATAATTATTTACAAAAGGCTTATTGCATGAATCAAACCGTAAGAATCTACGCAGCTATTACTACTGATTTAGTTGACCATGCTCAAAAGATATTTAATTTATGGCCAACTAGCACTGTTGCCCTAGGAAGAGTATTAACTATGGGTGCGATTATGTCTGCTACATATAAAAATGATGATTTCTTAAATATAAAAGTATGTGGTGATGGACCACTTGGAAAGATTGTATGTGAGGCAGTTGATGGTAAGGTTAGAGGATATGTTGAAAATCCTGGTGTAGCCTTACAATATTCTGATGGTAGAATCAATGTCAAAGATGGAGTTGGAGCTGGTTATATTGAGGTTATAAAGGATTTACACCTTAGAACACCTTTTAGTTCAACTGCTGAAATTGTTTCAGGTGAAATTGCAGAGGATTTTAGCTATTATTTTGCTAAATCTGAACAAATTCCTTCAGCTGTAGGACTTGGAGTAACTCTAAATGAGGATTCAAAGGTTAAAGCTGCAGGAGGCTTTTTAATTCAAGTAATGCCAGGATGTAAGGATGAATATATTGAAAAGCTTGAAAATAAGCTTAACAATATGAAATCTTGTACAGAAATGATTTCCTTAGGATATAGTGCTGAAGATATTATTAAAGAAATTACTGATGGAGATTATCAATTATTAGAAACTAAGGAATTAAAGTATGAATGTAATTGTAGTAAGGAAAAATTTACAAGAGGACTTAAAACTTTAGGAATTGATGAGCTTTTAACTATTCTTAATGAGGATAAAAAAGCAGAAATCACTTGTAATTTCTGCAATAAAAAATATTTATTTGATGAAGCTGATTTAAATTCTATAATTGAGGACTTAAGAAAAAAGGAATCTCTAAAGGATAAAAAGTAAAATATTCTATAAATACTATAATTAGTATTAAAGTTATCACACTCATGGTCATATTACCGAGTGTGATTTTTTTAAATCTATAATACATAATAATAAATGTAGATATAAAATAAATACCAATATCAAATGGCATAAGCTCTTTTCCAGTAATTCCTACTACTGTATAATGAGAAGCTACCATGAATACCATTGCGATTAATAGACCTAGGATATATCCTTCCATACCCTCAGTTCGATAGAATATCATATCAATTAATGCCATTATAATTGTAGGAAATAATAATAGTTTTAAATGCTCAAAGACACTTTCGTTTTTAGGAAATACTATTTTTAAAATGTCCATATTGAGCCAACCGTAACAATAATGAAATAATACTCCAAGAGCTGATAGGATTATATAAAATAATATTGCTGTTTTTATTTTCATTTCATTCACCATTTATAGTATATTCATTATTTTATTTATTATTCATATTTTTATAATACTTAATCCTAAATGGATAATCGATTTCTATAAAATGTGTACATGCAAATATTATATTACTGTAGCCTATACTTAATCTATCAATTATTTTTAATAGATTTGTATAATCAATATTATTTTCTATTCTATATATAAGTTTATTTCCATTAATAATAGTATTGTTATAATGTTCTTTAAGTTTATTTTTCAAGCTATTTGAACAGATTATTAAGCTTTTAGAATCAATATAAGGTAATAACTCTTCAAAGACTCCTCTTATATTAGAATAAAATAACTTCAAAAAAGGTAAAGCAATTAAGGATAATGTATTACAAGCTAGTATTATTTCTGAAACATTATTTTTTATTAGGTATTCACATAAATATAGACTTCTTTTTAATAAAAATTCGATACTCTTATTCCCATAAGGAAAATAAGCCTTATCCATAATTAAAAAAAGATGGTCATTACTATTTAAATATTTTAAATAATAATAACCACCCTTACCAGAATCTAAAATTCCAATTCTTTTCGTATTAATTCACCCTTATCGTTATTTTTTAAATCCTCACTAAAGGCTTCAAAAACCTTTCTTGTGACATCACAATCATCAAAGGCATCATGAATTTGAGTATCAATCGCGTTATAATATAGCTTATACATTTTAAATAAGCCTGGATCATTTCTTAAATCATAATGGCTTTTAATAATTTGACAAAGATTAATAAATCTTGTCTCAGTAGCTAGTGAGGGTACCTCATTAATACCATATGAATCATTTAACACTAATATGTCATTTTTTCCATATACAACAATAACCGGATTATAATCCTCTAAAGCTGATTTAAAATCATTATAAAAATCAATATAGGGAATTGCTTGTTGATAGAATTCACTTTGAGTTATTCCTAAAAAGTTTTCAACTCTTTTAGTGAAATTCATTTTATTTTTAGGAATTACATAATTAGAATAACGACATAATTCCTCTTTATTAGAACCAACTATAATATAGCCCGCCTGAATTAATTCAGTTTTAAAGCCTTTACCCTTAAATTGATAGCTAGGCATAGTCATTTCTAAATCTAAAAACATTATATTACCTAAGCTATTAATAAACTTATATAAGGATTTACTAATACTAATTTTATCATAATAAGTAATATGATCATTCTTTCCAAGGGCATCAAGCCTATAAATATAGGAAATAGTATACGCAAGATATTTTCCTTTTTTAACAAGCTTATTATCCTCGTATTCTAAATCAATCCAATTTCCTTGATATAAATATCTTTTAAATAGAGACATTTGGCTATTTTGAAAATAAAAGAAATTTATTTTTTTATAAGACTTAATTCCAATTATTTTAGAATCAAGCTCAATCATATGAATAAATCCACATATTCTCATCCAAATATCCTCCTACTACTTTTTTTGAACAGAAACAGCCATGCCATCACCGATATCATAAACAACTGTATCGAATTTTGGGTTTTGTAAGAGCTCATCATGAAATTTAGAAAGCTTTCTAATAATACCTCTTACAGCACGTGATTGCTTCTCATAATTTTCCTTGTCATTTACTAGGCCGTGAAAATCCATGTTATCACATACAACAAAACCATCATCACTTAATAATGGAGTATAAATATCAAAGAATTTTTGATATTGAGCCTTAGCTGCATCAATAAAAATTAAATCAAATTTTTGATACTTAACTTCATCAAATGCCTCTAGGGCATCCTTAAATATAATATGAACCTTATCCTCCATTGAAGCCTTTTTAACATTTTTAATTGCTTCATTATACATATCAGGATTTCTTTCAATAGTATAAACCTCGCTACCACATACTCTAGCCATACGCATAGCTGAATATCCAATCGCAGTACCTATTTCAAGAATTTTCTTAGGCTTAGAAACATGAATTAAAAGCTCTAAAAATGATAATCCCTCATCTAGAATAATAGGAACATGGAATTCCTTCGCATATTCCTTTAATTCTAAATCAAACTCATTAAAGCTTAGAGTATTATTCATTGTCATTTTTACAGTCGCCACCGCATGCGCAGTCTTCAGAGCAGCCTCCACATGAGCTACAGCCACCACAGCCACTATTCTCCTCTTGATTTGCATAATCATCTAGAAGCTCTTCTAATAATTGCCATTCCTCATCAGTTTCAATCTTCTCTAATGAGCCTTGACCATTCTCACCTGGTACATAAATAGCTGCTGAAGCCTCACCTGATTCTCTAATTTGGAATACTACATAATCATGAGAGAAGTCCTCTGAATGATATGTGAAAAGAATATCAGCGATTAATTCTTTTCCATCTTCTGTATATAATGTTATTGTACGATCTACCATTTTTTGTCTCCTTTTTTAGAATGAGGCTTTATCTAGATAATTTTGCAATATTACTACAGCAGCCATTTCATCCTTTTTATTTCTTCTATCCTTACGTTTAACATTTCCAGAAATCATTGCCTTATCAACAATAACTGTTGTTAAACGCTCATCCTCTAATATTACTTTAATATCAGATTGTTCTTCGATTTTATTTTTAAAATCAATAGAGATTTGGGCTCTAACACCACTATCTCCATTCATATGCTTGGGATATCCTAAGACTACAGTCTTAACATCCTCCTTCTTACAAACCTCTAGCACATATTTAACTGCTAAATCATATCTGTCATCAGGAAAACGATAAGTATCATAAGCTCTTGCGAGCATTCCTAAAATATCACTAATTGCTACTCCTAAAGTTCTACTTCCTAAATCTAATCCTATATACTTCATTATTTAATAGTTTCCTTAATATGATTTAGGGCTTCATTTACCTTACTAGAGTCCTTACCACCAGCTTGGGCAAGGTCCTTCTTACCTCCACCACCACCGCCAGTGATAGATGTTGCAGTCTTGACAAGCTTAACCGCATCATAATTATTAGAAGCTGAAGCTACAAAAGTAACCTTTGCACCATCAATAGAAGCTAATAATACATAATCAAGATTATAATTATTTCTTAAGGCAGCAGCCATATCCTTTAATAAATTAGAATCCTTAACGTCAACTGTAATAATTAATTTGTTATCACTAATTAAATTTTCATATTGACTCAAGCTCTTTAATGCAGATTGGCTCTTCTTATTATTATATTCCTTTTCAAGATTCTTATAGGCTTCAGAAGCATTCTTTACTTCTTCTCTTAGCTTAAGTAAATAACGATATCCTCTTAAAGCATTTTCATTTTCCTTATAATCAAAGCTTAAAGAAATTCCTTCCTCCTTAGCCTTAGAAACTAATTGATTAGCCTTAGCTAAAACAGTATCAAGGGTAGCTTGAATATTAGAAACATTCTTCTTATATAGATCCATTGCGTTAGGACCAGTAACAGCCTGACATCTAAATGTACCAGAACCAATTGATTCAATAGAAGTAATCATAAATTCCATAATATCCTTAGTATTATCAACATGAGTACCAGCACAGAACTCCTTTGATACTCCCATATCAACTACTCTAACGTTCGCACCATACTTCTCACCGAATAAAGCCATTGCTCCAAGCTTCTTAGCCTCTTCAATAGGTAAAACCTTTGTTTCAACCTTATGAGCCTCTTTAATATATTCATTAACTAAATCCTCAACCTTAAGAATTTCCTCATCAGTTAAGCTTTGATAGTTATTGAAATCGAAACGACAATATTCACTACAAACCTGTGAGCCTTGTTGATGAACATGATTACCTAATACATTTTGTAATGCAGCTTGAAGTAAGTGAGCACTTGAGTGATTCTTACGAGTAAGCTCACGACTTTCCTTATCAACAACTGCGTATACAATATCTCCAACCTTAAATGGATTATATTTAAGCATATGTAAATGCTGACCATTAGGCATCTTTATAACATCAGTTACCTCAATATCATCGATTGAACCTTTATCGCATAATTGTCCACCTGAGAAAGCGTAGAATGGAGTTTCATCTAATACTACACCATCACCAAATACAGCAATAACTTTTGACTTTTGATTAGTTACTAAATAACCACTAAATTTAGATTCCTCTTTAAAGTTTAAATACTCCTCATTTTGTCCACCCATTGAGTTTTCATCCTTACGAGCATTTCTAGCACGATTCTTTTGTTGAAGTAAATACTTCTTAAAACCCTCAATATCAACCTTAAGATTCTTCTCTTCAGCATATTCCTCTGTTAATTCAATAGGGAAGCCAAATGTATCATATAATACGAACGCATCCTCTCCACTAATTACACCATTACTCTTAGAAGCAATTGCTTCAAATCTCTTTTCACCCTGAGCTAAAGTCTCTAAGAACTTAGCCTCCTCAGATGAAATAATCTTTTTAACAATATCCTTCTTTTCATGTAAATATGGATAATATGGATCCATAATTTGAATAACTACATCAACAAGCTCAGCCATAAATGGTCTATTAATTCCAAGCTTTTTAGCATATTTAGAAGCTCTACGTAAAACTCTACGTAATACATATCCTCTTCCCTCATTAGATAATGTCGCACCATCAGCTACTGCGAATGTTACAGTACGTACATGGTCAGCAATAACCTTAAATGCCATTTGACCATTATACTTAACTCCACTAATTTCTTCAGTCTTCTTAATGATAGGCATAAATAAATCAGTATCATAGTTAGTATCAACACCCTGCATTACGCAGCACAATCTTTCAAGTCCACATCCAGTATCAATATTCTTAGATGGAAGTTCCTTATAATCCTCTCTAGCTACACCCTCTTTAGAGTTAAACTGTGAGAATACGATATTCCAAATTTCGATAAAACGATCATTTTCAATATCATCACGAATTAATTCTGGTCCACGAGTATCATATTTTTCTCCTCTATCGTAGAACATTTCTGTATCAGGTCCACATGGTCCTTCTCCAATTTCCCAGAAATTTCCATCAAGAGGAATTAAATGATCCTCACTAACACCATTCTTAACCCAACAATCATGAGCCTTAATATCCTTTGTATAGTAAGTAATATAAATCTTATCCTTACTAAAGCCAAACCACTTTTCACTAAATAAAAGCTCAACTGCGAATCCAATAGCCTCTTCCTTGAAATAATCTCCAATAGAGAAATTACCAAGCATTTCAAAGAATGTATGATGTCTTGCAGTCTTACCTACATTTTCAATATCATTAGTACGAATACACTTTTGTGCATTTGTAATTCTTGGGTTTTCTGGTCTAACAGTACCATCAAAATATTTTTTTAGAGGTGTAACACCTGCGTTTGTCCATAATAGAGTAGGGTCATTTGCTGGAATCAATGATGCAGAAGGCTCTACGCTATGTCCTTTAGTTTTAAAGAAATCAAGCCACATTTGACGAATTTCACTTGAAGTCATTTTTTTCATATTATTCCCTCCTTACGAGAATACCAATTTCCGTAGTAAATCTAACGTACATATTTTACCAAAAATAGCCCTTTTATTCAATAATAAATTAAACACTCAAGCTTTATTTTGCCAATATTAAAGCATTTTCAATTTATTTTTAATAATAAATAGAAAAAATATTATTTTTATGATATTATTTTTTTGGTGATAAATATTATGAGAAAAGATATTACTTTATACTATAGATTCTAGCCTATCAATTGATAGGCTATTTTTATTTTTAGAAAAATAAATAAAAAAAACTATAAAAAAATAAATAATAAAGCATATTTATAGAAAGGAAAAATATGATATACAAAGAATTTGCAGAGCTAATAAAAGAAAAAAGAATTGAAATGAATATAAGCCAAAAGGATATGGCCTTTTTAATACCACTTAAGGCTTCAAAATATAATAAAATAGAAAATGGCAAACAAGAACCAAGCTTCTTTGAGCTAGGTCGTATTTGCCAAATTCTAAATATTAATATTAATGAAATATTTAAGTTAAAAAAAGAAACATCAACTAAATATTATGATTAATTATTCAATATTAATCTTTTTAAGGATTTTCTTCATATTACTTGATTTCTTACACATAGTAGGTATATACATTCCTACTACTAATCCAAGCATTAAAGCTTTAAAGCACTTCATACTATCACCATCTATAGTATAAACGTAATAAATTATTTAAATTGGTAATATTTTCCTACATAAATGAATATGGTGTAATACCATCCATATCATATTCACCTAAGGTATCAAATGGTATTTCAGGATCAAAAATTTTAATTTCAATTCGATTATTAAAAGAATCCTCTACTCTTTTAGATAGAGTGGTTTGTCTTTGATACTCTAAATTATGAATTGCATAATTAATACTATCAAGCTTACCCATAATGATAAGCTTTTTCTTCGCTCTTGTAATCGCAGTATAAATAAGCTTCTTCTTTAGCATAATTTGATAACTTGGTAAAATAGGTAAAATTACATTCTTAAATTCAGAACCCTGGCTCTTATGAATTGATATAGCGTAGGCTAAAGATAAATTATCAATATTTTTAGCACTATAATTAACTAAATGACCATCAAAATCAATAATCATAGTATCCTTATTATCAACCTTAATAATATCAATAATCTTACCAATATCACCATTCATAATATCTAATTCAGCATCATTTTTAAGCTGTAAAACCTTATCATTTTTCTTAAAAAGCTTATTATCTCTTTTTAATATTTTTTCAGCTTCAGGATTATATCGCTCTTGAATTTTCGCGTTTATCGCATCAATTCCCGCAACTCCTGCATACATTGGAGCTAAAATCTCTAAATCATTTTGTAAATCTCCACCAGTACTAATAAATCTATCTATTATTTTAAATAAATAGCTAATTAAATCCTTAGATTCCGTATTATAAAAGAAAACTTCCTTTTTATTAGAAAAAACACTATAATCCATTCTCTCATTCAATATCATTTGAGATAGCTTAATAATATCTGAATCATTAGCCTGTCTCATTATTTGATTTAGCATAGTAGTTTTAAAAATACTAGTATGAATTAAATCATATAAAACATTACCCGGACCAACTGAAGGAAGCTGATTACTATCACCAACTAAAATGACCTGAGCACTATTAGGCAAAGCTCTAAATAACGCAGAGGCGATATTTATATCGACCATTGAAGCCTCATCAATAATAATAAGACTACAACTTAAAGGATTATTCTCATCATGAACAAATCCCCCTTCAAAATTATATCCTAAGGCCTTATGAATCGTATAAGCTTTCATGTTAGTAGCTTCAGTCATTCTTTTACTAGCTCTACCAGTAGGAGAAGCTAAAAGTATTTTATATGATACCTCTTCACTATCAATTTCAAGCTTATTAAGCTTTAAATAGCATAATAAAATTCCCTTTAAAATTGTAGATTTACCTGTACCAGGTCCACCAGTAATAATAGATAGCTTATTAGCTAAGGAATTAATAATAGCTTCTTTTTGTAAAGGAGTATAGGTAATATCAATAGTACCTTCTACATAATCTAAGGCTTCCTTTATTTTATCTATATTATGCTTCTTATAATCACTACTATAAAGCTTAGTTAACATATTAGCTATAGATAATTCCTGATGATATAAAATATAATCATAATATCTATCATCTTCATTATATATTTTTTTACTTTCAATTAATTCCTCTAGACTATTATCATAAATAGAATCCTTTATACTAGGATTATTATCTAATAGCTTTTTACTAGAATTAATTAATTGTTCTTTAGTTAAAAAGGTAAAGCCTTGATTATAGGAAACATAATTTAATGTATAAGAAATTGCAGCCTTGATTCTTCTCATATCATCATCCTTATAGCCTAAGCTATGAGCTAAGGTATCACATCTCTTAAAGCCAAAGCCATCAACATCATATAATAAAATATAAGGATCTGCTTCAATTATAGAAACACTTTTTTCTTGATATTTAGAATAAATCTTTTCTATCATTTTACTAGATAAATTAAAGCTATAAAGTCTAATAAATATTTGTTCAGCCTCATAATTAGCTTTTAAGGATAAAGCTAATGCTTCTCTTTTAGGTAATGTTAAGCCTGATATTCCTTCAAGACATGAAGGATCATTTAAAATTTTATTTATACAATCAAGCCCAAGCTTATCAACAATATTAAACGCAAGCTTCGTACCAATTCCATAAAATTTATCACTAGATAAATAGCTAATTAAGCCCTCAGTAGTAAAACTTGAACTCTTACTAACAACACTAGCCTGAAGCTGTTCTCCATATTTAGGGTGAGTTTTCATTACTCCAACAAAATCGTAATTCAACCCCTCTTCAATAGAAACAAAGGAGCCAACAACCATAAGCTCCTTATTATCTGTAGTAATAATTTTGATAACCTTATATAACGAATCAGGAGACTCATAAATAACACTATCTAAATGACCAGTTACTGTTATTTTATCATCCATTAATACTTTCTTCTTTCATCATTAAAATATACCTCATCAATAATACCACCACCAAGGCATATTTCTCCATCATATACAACTACAGCCTGTCCTGGAGTAACAGCACGAACACCTAAAGCATATGTAACCTTCATCTTATCATCACCAACAAATTCAAGAGTAATAGGATTATCCTCTTGGCGATATCTAAACTTAGCAGTATATGGATGATTTTCAAGTGGTTTATCAGTAATCCAATTTAAGCTTGATGCATAACACCAATTAGAAATTAAGTAATCACTATCATGGCCTTGTCCAACAATAAGCTCATTCTTCTCTAAATCCTTACCACAAACAAACCAAGCCTCATTCTTATAATCATGATTACCACCTATACCAAGGCCCTTTCTTTGACCAATTGTATAATACATTAAGCCATCATGCTTACCAATTATATCTCCATCCATTGTAACAATATTTCCAGGCTGAGATGGTAAATAATTTTGTAAAAATTTCTTAAAGTTTCTTTCACCGATAAAGCAAATACCAGTTGAATCTTTTTTATCCATTGTATATAGATTAGCATCATGAGCTATTTTTCTTACCTCTGGCTTAGTTAAATGACCAATTGGAAATAAAGATTTTCTTAATTGAGCTTGAGTTATCTGAGATAAGAAATAGGTTTGATCCTTATTAGAATCTACTCCTCTTAATAAATAGCTCTTATCACTCTCATGTCTAACTCTAGCATAATGCCCCATTGCGATATAATCAGCGCCTAAGCTTGAAGCATGCTTTAAAAAAGCATTAAACTTAATATACTTATTACACATAATGTCAGGATTAGGAGTTCTTCCACTTTTATATTCATTTAAAAAATAAGTGAAAACAGTATCCCAATACTCCTCAATAAAATCAATTCTATTTAATTTAACTCCAAGCTCATTTGCTACATGTAAAGCATCCTGATAATCCTTCTCCTGAGGACAAACATCATCATCAATATCAGGATTTCCTAATATATCATTATTAGTAGCACTATCCCAGTTCCTCATAAACATAGCCTCAACATCATAGCCCTGATCCTTCAAAAGCTTTAACGCGACACTACTATCAACTCCACCAGATAATCCTAAAATAACCTTCATACTATCACATTCCTTTAATAAAATCATCCCTATTCTATCACATTTATTCAAATCCAACAATTATTTCTTAATTAATTCTTTAGTAATCCTATGAAATTCATTTCCTCTTTCCATAAAGCTATTATATTGATCATAGGATGGATACATTGGAGAATAAATAATATAATCCCTTTTATCCCTATTATAAAAAGCTCCAATATAAGCATCATTTAAATTATCAAACTTAAATACTCTAATATTTCTCTTATAAAAATAATTATTAATAATATCCTTACTATCCCCATAAGCATAAACACATTTAATCTTCTTTAAAACATCACTATCTAAAAATATAGGAATTCCTCTATCATATCCACCACATATTAAATGAATATGATTATATTCCTTTAAAAGTGTGTTAGTCGCATCGGGATTAGTACTTTTTGCATCATTAATAATATATTTATTCTCCATTTCTCCTCTAAATGGCATTCCCTTATATTTTTTTAATCTTTTAATAGCCTTCTTCAAATCATAATTAATATTAACAATAACACCTAAGCTAGCCATCATATTTAAAACATCATAATCACGTCTACCTCTAACATTCATAAGCCTTTTATCCTTATAATAAATATAATCACCTATTTTAGTAATCAAAGCTGTTCTATTCATACTAAAGCTAATAAGCCTAGGCTTAATACTACAATTTTTAATATATTTAATATCCTTTAAATAAACAAAAGAATCATTACTATCCATATTATCTAACACCTTAAGCTTACTATTAATATAATTTTTAAGACTACCGTGATGATCTGTATGGGCAATACTTATATTAGATAAAACATAAATGTCAGGCCTAAATTTATCAATTGCTTCAAGCATAAACGATGAAGCCTCTATAACAAAATATTTCTTATTCTTATAATCTACCATCGCATCTCCAATACTATAGCCAATATTACCACATAATACAGCCTCTTCACCTAGCATTTCCTTAATCATTGCTGAAATAGTCGTTTTCCCATTAGTACCACTCACAACAATAGTATAATTCTTACTATACATACCATATAGTTCTAAATCCGAAATAACCTTTCCTTCTAAAAGCTCAAAAACAGGATCATTAAGGCTTATACCTGGTGATTTAACAATATAGGTATATTTTTCAGGACTAACAATGTCACTTGGATTTCTAATAATATACCTTTCATTAATAGAATCTAAAAATCTACTAATACCTCTATTTGAAACTCCATAGCCTAATAATAAAATCATAGTATCACCATTTAATACTATGAAATCATTTAAAATAAATGACACCAAAGTACAATTCCAATTAGAACAATTTCAATTAAATAAAATAATAAATCTATTTTAATCTCATTTAATCCAATACTCTCTAAATGATGATGAAAGGGTGCCATTTTAAATAATCTCTTACCATTAGTTTTCTTAAAATAAAATACCTGAATAATAACAGATAAAACCTCAAAAATAAAAATCAGAGCCATAATAATAAAGCCTAAAATAGAATTCAAGTAAATGGAAATCATAGCGTAAAAGCTACCTAAAAATAAAGAACCAGTATCACCCATAAATAAAAAAGCCTTTGGAAGATTAAAGCACCAAAATATAAATAAAGGTATGAAAACAATACTAATTAAATACATTATTTGATATTCCTTCTTTTTAAATGCTATAAAAATAAACGCTAATGAAATTAATAATGATAATCCTCCACATAATCCATCAACCCCATCAGTCAAATTAAAGGCATTCGCAGAAGCATCTAAATAAAAAAGTAAAAATAAACCAAATGCCCACTTAATATCAATACTAAAAAAATATAAATTTAAAATTGTATTTTCATTTATTCTTAAATAAATAAAAAAGCTAATTCCAGCAATAATAGTCTCTAATAATAATTTTAAATTAGGACCAATTCCCTTATTATTTCTCTTAATAACAATTAATAAATCATCTATAAAGCCAATAATACCATATAAAAAGGCTGTAATAAATATCTGTAAAATCTTTAAATCCTTAGTAATAAAAATTAATGGTAACAATAAAAAGAATATACCGCCAATAGTAATAGTACCATTCTTTCTCTTATGAGAGGAAAGTCCTTCTTCTCTTTCAGTTTGACTAACTTTCCTAAATAAACGAATATATAATGAATAACAAAAGGTTGATAATAAACTTAATAAAAATAAACTAAGAAAAATATTCATTTATAACCTCTAAATCACTATAAGGATACTTTAGATTATTGATTTCCATATAATCCTCATTTCCTTTTCCTAATATCACTAAATATTCATTAGAATTCATTTTATCCAAACAGGAAATAATAGCCTGTTTTCTATCTAATATATATGGTAAAGGCTTTATACATTTATTAATATCATTAATAATATCTAAAGGATTCTCATTTCTAGGATTATCATTAGTTAACAACACATTATCATACTTAGCTAAAATAAGTCCTATTTTCTCTCTTTTTTCCTTTTCTCTATTACCACCACATCCACAAACTATAAACATTCTACTATTAATTATCCTACTAAGTTCTGCTAAGGTTCCTTCAACTGCAGATTCAGTATGAGCATAATCAATAATAATATTTTTATCCTTAAATCGATATATGTTCATTCTCCCAGGAATAGGATTTATTATTTCAATAAATCTATTAATTCTATATCCATGAAATAGCTTATCAGCTATAACGATAGTAGGAATTAAATTTAAAACATTATATCTTCCAATTAGCTTAGTTCTAAATACATTATCATTAACACTAAAGGTAGAGCCATTAATATCACTAAAGCTAATTACTCCTCTATAATCAGACTTACTATTAAGACTATAGGTATAATAATTAACTCTAGAATGTCTAATAGCTTCCTTATAATAATTAGAATCACTATTAATTATTTCAATTCCCTTATTCATTAAATAAAATGGTAGATATTTATTAAATCGATATTCATAAATATTTTTATGATAATCTAAATGATCCTCTTCTATATTACTCAATATTAATATTTTAAAGGGAATTAAAAAAACTCTTCTTTGATGAACACTAACACTAGATATTTCCATAGATATATATCTAATATTATTCTTATAGGCAAGATTAATATATTTATATAGTTCAACTATTCCTGGAGTAGTATTATTAGTTCTAATTTTGTTATTACCATAAATTACCCCATTAGAACCAATATACATACTCTTCTTTCCTATATAGCATAAATATTGATAAATAGAATAGCTAATAGTAGTTTTAGCATTAGTACCTGTTACACCAATAAAGCTAATTTTATTCAATTTGTTTTTATTAAAATAATATAACGCCTTAGATAAGGTATTTCTATAATCATAAGTATAATATAAATTAATATCATCACTTCTTATATCATCTTCTATTATTATAGTTTTAGCTCCTCTATTAAATGCTTCATAGTAGTATTCACCTTTACCTATATAAATATAATTATTCTTAACTTCTAAATAATTATCCGTAATTCCACTTATGTAATGATTTCTACAATTACTATATCCTAAATAATTAAGTAATTCTTTTGCATACATTTTATCACCATCTAATTTTATGAATAAGCTTAGCTTAGTAGAATATCATAATTTTAGATAATATAATTAGTGGACTTAATTATGAGTTTATAGTGGATTTTAACTTTAAAATTTAAAGGTGCTAGTTTTTTCAAAAAAAGTAAAAATAGTTGTTGACAAAGTTTTTTCTTTTTGTTATAATCAATCACGCAGTCGGTGCAAATCGACTTTAATCTTATACATGGACCCTTAGCTCAGTTGGTAGAGCAACTGACTCTTAATCAGTGGGTCTGGAGTTCGAGTCTCCAAGGGTCCACC
>CAKQBG010000024.1 GCA_934216145.1 uncultured Anaeroplasma sp. | reverse complement strand
ATACCATTTAGCCTCATCAAGTTTCTATGCGTAAGCTCAAGGATTTTGCTACACCTCTTCCTTCACCCATAGGATTACTCCTAACGGCTTGAGGTTCGCTACACTTGGCGGTAAATACCCGTGACTGGACTTTCACCAGTAAGATTAATGCCATGCCCGGCACACTTAAAAAATCCTACTCTTGCCCAGTAGGATTTTCTTAATTAATTATATTTTTTATAACTATAAATAGATAAAGAAATTAATAATATTGGATAAATTATAACTAAATAATAATAGAAATAATGTAAGCAGTTAGTATTAATTATACCCACAACTACATATATTGCAAAAACACATAGAATTATTAATATAGATGAAATTAATCTAATCAATTTATTACCTATAAAGGAAATTAACACAAATAATACGCATAGTCCAATAAATACCCA
This sequence comes from uncultured Anaeroplasma sp., assembly GCA_934216145.1. GTDB lineage: Bacteria > Bacillota_I > Bacilli_A > Acholeplasmatales > Anaeroplasmataceae > Anaeroplasma. The sequence continues at coordinate 26,600 of CAKQBG010000024.1, read as the reverse complement.
TAGATAATAGCTTCCATTATTCGCAATAGTTAATAATGAATAATTATCCTCTCCAATTTGATACATTGGATATGCAATAAATAAAATAACACCTAATACTGCTAAAGTAATAGAAAATATTTGTTGTGAATTAATTTTCAAATCTAAAGCTTTAGAGCTATCAAGTCCCATAATACTAGAAATAGCTTCATCCTTAGCAAGTAATGTCATTACTGGAATACCCAAGAAATAAAGCACTACAAACTCACCTAATCCAACAGTCCATACATTATACCAAAATCCTGCTCCCCATAAATCAAAGGCTAATCCTAGTTCAAATGAAACTATGAAAGCATTAGATAAAACTGGAAAGAATGCAGCAATTGGCATCTTCCTAATAAATATCATTGGAATAATAGCTATAGTTGTCGCAAGAGTACCAAATAACATATCATACCAGCCTAAGCTAGATGTGGTATTTGCAACAAAACAACCGATAATAAGGCTAATAGCATATTTAGGGTTTAAAACAACTAATAACACTAAAACCTCACTAATTCTAAACTGGACTGGGCCATATGATATAGGCGCGAATAACCAGGTTAATGCAGCATATAAAGCTGCGATTATTGCAGATTCTGCAATAAATTTAATATCAATACTTTTTTTCATTTTTTTCTCCTTGTTTTTTATTTTAAAAGATGGTTTGGCAAGGAACATCTTTCCGTTTGTGTATTATATAATATTTTTAAAAAAATACAAGTAAAAAAGCTCCTTAATATTCAAAAGAATTAATTAAGAAGCCATAATATGAATTTATTATAATTTTTTAGACAAATTTTTTTTACAGTATTCATAAAATCAATTATATCATCATCTTTATTATTGATTTTTTTAAAGTATTAAAGCTACATTCCATATAAGTTCTAGAGGTTTCTAGATCTTTTAAATATCCATTATAAATAATTCCTATTCTATATAAAAAATCAGCATATACATATAAATATTCATCCCCTTCATAGAAATTGTTAGTACTTATATATTTTAAATATGTATCTATTGCGCTATCATAATCCTCTATACAAACATATAATTGAACTAAATAATTAAATTAATACTGCATAACAGTAATTTTCTCTTCAAACTCATTATTTAAACAATGATTCTATTTTCTTTGATATTAAGATGTTTAATACCTTTGATTGTTCCTTAAATAGTAAGGTTATTAATTTCTTATCATATAAATCTAAAGAGTTATTCGCACTTTTATTAGCATATAATGAAAAAATTTTAGAAATGAATGAAGCGATTAGTCAGCTTTGGCCTAATAAGGATATTAATAAGAGTAAAAAGCTATATAGAAATGCAGGTTGGAGATTAAAGAAAAAAGACAAAAACCTAGTAAATAGTTTATAGCTAATTACTAGGTTTTTTCAGTTATATAAAGTCACTACAAGATACTAAAAGGTCTATTTTTTGCCATTCTATATCCTCTTCAATAGAATTTCCCTCTTCTACTGATGCGAAGCCACATTGAGGCGATAATGCAATATTATTACCTACAATTTTTTTGCATTCAAGGAATCTCTTTTTAATATCCTCTTTAGTTTCAATTACAGATGTTTTTGTTGAAATAAGTCCTACAACAAAGGTAGCATTAGTATTTTTAACTCCACTCCATGGTAGGAAGGCTCCTGATCGTGCATCATCGTATTCAACAAAATAGCCATCATATGGGATTGATAAGATTATAGGAGCTACAGAATCATAGAAGCCTGAAAATAATGGCTTTCCCTTGAAGTTTCCTTTACAGAAATGAGTAGCTATTTCCATATCTAATGGTCTATTTTCTAAAGCTTTTCTAGATACACATCTAAATAATTCTAGAATTTCTTTTTTTGTATAACCTAATGAGATAACCTTTTTATTAAAATTCTCATCAATCATATATGTCCATGATGTATCATCAATTTGAAGATATCTACAGCCATGATTATAAAAATCCTTTATTGCGGCTTGATAGGCTAAACCAATATCATTAATTAATGCATCAATATCAGTACCATAATATTCAGTATTCTTAATACCTAATTGTAATAAATGATCAATTAGAATCATATTTGGACCAGAAATACTTTTTTTAGCAATAATTCCTGGATATTTTTTAACTTCATTATATAAGAAATCATAGGCTTCAACCTCTCTATGCTTCTTATTAGGATCATATAAGAATTTACCTGTAATCTTACCATATTCAATATGATGATTCATTCCATTTATTACCTTATCTAGATGAACAGTTTCAAAGCCATCAAATTCATTTAGCCAATCTAGATGCCACCAACGACGTCTGAATTCACCATCTGTTACAATTTTCAAGCCATGTTTAACTTCCTTTTCAACTAGCTTTGAAATTTCTACATCCTCTATTTTAGTTAATTCTTCTAGAGAAATCTCCTTATTGAAAAATTTCTTTCTAGCGTCATGAATTTCCTTTGGTCTCAAAAATGAACCTACAATATCATATTTTATATTTAGCATAATTTATTCTCCTTACTTTTAAATATAAAAGTCCTTTAGTATCTCTACAAAAAGACGAAAATATTATTTTATTAATAATATATATTTACTTCCTATGATTAGATTATATCAAAATAAGAATTGTAATCAAACTCTTTATTTTTTATCATTTGTGATAACTTTTAATTATAGAGAATAGTTTATAATAAAAATAGTTAATTATACAAGCGCAAAAAAAAGGTGGAATAAATCCACCTTGAATTAATTATTCAACCCAAGAAATAATTGCCATAGGTGCTGCATCACCACGACGGTAACCAGTCTTAATTACACGAGTGTAACCACCGTTACGATTAACAAACTTAGGAGCTATTTCATTGAATAGCTTTTGAATTGCATAATTACCTTCTTCATCCTTTTCAAAACGAATGAATGCTGCTGCCTGACGACGAGCATGAAGAGTATTAGTCTTACCTAGAGTAACCATTTTATCAGCAATTCTCTTTAATTCTTTTGCTTTTGCTACTGTAGTTTCAATTTGACCATTAAGAATTAAATCAGTGACTAAATCACGAAGTAATGCTTTTCTTTGATCTGAACTACGGCGTAATCTACTATATGCCATGTTACTTAATCTCCTTCAAAATTAGTTTTTCTTAAAGCCTAAACCCAATGCTTCAAGCTTTTCTTTGATTTCCTTTAAAGATTTTCTACCAAGGTTACGAACCTTAATCATATCTTCTTCAGACTTTACTGCCAATTCGGCAACAGTATTAATACCAGCTCTCTTTAAGCAGTTGTATGAACGAACTGTTAAATCTAGCTCATCAATAGTCATTTCAAGCTTACGATTTTGATTATCATCTTCAGCCTCAATCATGAATTCGTTAGAAGAAGCCTTCTCACTTAATTCAACGACAACCTCAAGATGTTCAATCATCATCTTAGAAGCTATAGCAATAGCTTCTTTAGCTGTAATAGAACCATTTGTTGTTACTTCAATTTCAAGCTTATCGAAAGATGCTACATTTACATTCTCAACACGTGTTTTCTCAACATGGAATGCTACATTTACAATTGGAGTATAAATTGAGTCAATAGCGATAACGCCAACTGACTTATTATATTCCTTATTTGCAACTGAACTAACAAAACCAACACCACGGCGAATTGTTAAGAACATATGTAAGTTACCACCAGCTGCAACTGTTGCGATATGTTGATCAGGATTAACAACAGTAATGTCGCTATCATGAATAATATCTGCTGCTGTAACTTCACCTTCACCCTTATTAATTTCAACTGTCTTTTCATAGTTTGGATCCTCTGAATCAACAGATAAAACAACTCTCTTTAGGTTAAGTATAATAGTAATTACATCTTCTACAATACCATCAACGTTTTGAAACTCATGTTCAGCACCATCAATTTTTACATTAACGAATGCTGCACCAGGTAATGAAGAAAGTAATGTTCTACGTAATGCATTTCCTAAAGTTATACCGAATCCTCTTTCAAGAGGTGAAATAACAAATTTACCATAACTACCTTGATTAGAAATTTCTTCTACATTAGTTCTTGGTTTTTCAAATTTTAAATCTTTCATTAATGGGCCTCCTATTTTTTAATTAAAAGTTTAAAAATATTAAATTGTATATCTTTTACTTCTTTTAAATCCAAAATACTATCCACGAGGACGCTTTGGTGGACGACAACCATTATGTGGAACTGGTGTTACATCTGTAATAGCTGTAATTTCAAGACCAGCTACAGTTAATGAACGAATAGCAGCTTCACGTCCTTGACCAGGACCCTTAACTTCTACTTCAACCTTAGCTACACCTTGATCTACTGCTGATTTAGCTGCTGCTTCACTAGCCATTTGTGCGGCAAAAGGAGTTGACTTACGACTACCCTTAAAGCCTAATGCACCTGCACTGCTCCAAGAAATAACATTTCCTTGAGGGTCAGTGATAGTAACTATTGTATTATTGAAAGTCGAATGAATATGAGCTACACCAACTGGGCAGTTTCTTTTCACACGACGCTTTTGAACTTTACGTGCCATGTTTTAAATCCTCCTCTTACTTCTTATGATTTGCAATTGTATGTCTTGGACCCTTACGAGTACGAGAATTGTTACGAGTATTTTGTCCACGAACAGGTAATCCCTTACGATGACGAATTCCTCTATAGCAACCAATTTCCATTAAACGCTTAATGTTAAGAGCAACCTCTCTACGAAGATCACCTTCAACCTTAATCTTAGAAACTTGAGTACGAATTGCACCCAATTGCTCCTCAGTTAAATCTTTTGTACGAATGTCCTCAGAAACACCCGCAGCCTTTAAAATATTTTTAGCAGTTGTTTCGCCAATACCATAAATGTATTGTAAAGAAATAACTACTCTTTTTTCATTTGGAATATCTACTCCTGCAATACGTGCCATAATTCTGCACCTCCTACTTTCTATCCTTGTCTTTGTTTATGTTTTGGGTTTTCGCAAATAACCATTACACGGCCCTTGCGCTTAATAACCTTGCATTTATCGCATATTGGTTTTACTGATGGTCTTACTTTCATATAAAATACCTCCAATGTTATTTATGTCTGTAAGTAATTCTTCCACGTGTTAAATCATAGGTTGATAACTCAATAGTTACCTTATCACCTGGTAAAATGCGTATGTTATTCATGCGGATTTTACCAGAAACGTGGGCTTTAACCTGATGACCATTATCTAATGTTACAATAAATTGTGTGTTAGGTAGAACTTCTTCTACTCTACCTTCCATTTCAATTACATCGTCTTTTTTTGCCATTGAAACTTAAGCCTCCTAATTTTATTAAAGCGTATTTGATTCTAAATATAAATTATAACGATTTGTGCCAGCATTAAACACTAGCTTAATTTTATAAACGTTTCATTACAATATAGTTAATGTGCCTGCAACTATATTATAAAACAGAAAAGCATTATAGACAATATTACTAATGCCGTGGTTTGATTCATAAGCTGAATCTCCATGATATCCCATTTAAATGCTACGTATTTTAAATGGAATATCATGAACAACCACCTTTATTTGATGTTGAATAACATCCTTCTAAAATTAATTTCTTAATTTAGTTCCCATGCAATGCATGCTTTTTATTTGTGACACAATGCTACTATATGATTTGAATCATATATTAAGCACCAAGTACAACCTTAATATCATCAAAAACCTTATCTAATGGTTGATCACCATTTACAGTTTTTAAAATATTTTGCTTCTTATAGAATTCTAGCAATGGAGCAGTTTGATTATCGTAAACTGTTAAACGATTCTTTGCTGTAGCCTCAGTATCATCTGCACGTTGAACTAATGTAGCTCCACAATTATCGCAGATTCCTTCAACCTTTGGTGCATTGAATTCAACATGGAATGTTGCACCACAATTTTTACATACACGTCTACCAACCATACGTCTTACTAAGATTTCTGCTGGTACGTTTACATCTAAAACAGCATCAAGCTTAATTCCATTCTTCTTTAAGAATGCATCTAATGCCTCTGCTTGAGCAATTGTTCTTGGGAAACCATCAAGTAGGAATCCGTTCTTACAATCGTCAGCAAGTAATCTTTCCTCTACAATACCAATTGTAACTTCATCTGGTACTAGAGCACCTTGATCCATATAGCTCTTAGCTTCAAGACCAAGCTTTGTTTGATTTTTAATTGCAGCACGGAACATATCTCCTGTAGAAATATGAGGAATATGATAATATTCTCTAATATTTACAGCTTGAGTACCCTTTCCTGCTCCAGGTCTACCCATAATTAATAATTTCATTATGAATTTCCTCCTAATTAATCTAAGAATCCCTTATAATCTTTTGTTTCTGATGCAGTCTCAATTTGTCTAAATGTTTCGATTGCAACACCAACAATGATTATTAAAGATGTACCACCAATTTGAATAGCAGATGAAGTAAATCCAAATGCCTTAGTTACAATAATTGGAACCATTGCTAGGATTACTAAATATGCAGCACCGATTAAAGTGATTCTAAATAACATCTTAGATAATTGATTTTTTGTTTCTTCACCTGGACGATATCCTGGTATATATGCACCCTGTTTATCAAGATTATCTGCGATACGTTCTGGATCAACTTGCATAAATGAATAGAAGAAACTGAAGAATATAATTAATAAAACATATAATGCTATACCGATAGGTTGATTAGTTGAGAAAATTTGATCAAACCAATAAGCAGTATTAGATGTAGATGTTTGAAGACCTAAAGCACCTATTATTGTTAGAGGGATTGATAAAATTGTTGATGCAAAGATTACTGGGATAACATTTGCACTATTTAACTTAATAGGGATATCTGAACCCTGTTGACCAGCCTGACGATTAGCATATTGAACAGGAATCTTTCTTACTGCTCCTTCAAAGAATACAACACCAACAATCATTGCTACATATAAAATAATAACTAATGCAAATAAGAACATATTACCAACAGTAAAATTTGCTCCTAAATATGTAGATGATAATGTTGAGAACATTGTAGGAATTGTAGAAATAATACCTGCAGAGATTATCATTGATGAACCATTACCTATACCATGACGTGTAATTAAATCAGCAAGCCACATAGTAAATGCAGAACCAGCTGTAATAACTACTGCCATATAGATAAACATTAACCAATAAATATTCTTATATGCTAGAACAGAATCTACTAGAATATTTTCTGGCTTAGATCCTAAGCTGAAAATAATTAATAAACCTTGAACTAACGCAATAAGAACAGTAACATATCTAGTTACGCGGTTAAGCTTTTGCTTACCTACTTCACCAGATTCACCCCACTCTTTGAACTTTGGGATAATCATTTGCATCATTTGAATAACAATTGATGCTGTAATATAAGGTGAAATACCTAATGCCAAGATAGAGAAATTAGATAATCCTCCACCTGAAAAAGCATTTAGTACTGTTAAAAAGTCATTGCCTGAAACAATAGCCTGTACATTTGCAGTTGAAATTAATGGGATAGGAATATAAGTTCCTGCCTTGAAAACTAATAACAATGCAAATGTAATTAAAATTTTAAGGACAATCTCACGATTACTTAAAATTAGCTTTGCCTTATTTAGCAATTAAATCACCTCAACAGATCCGCCTAAAGCTTCAATAGCTTTTTGAGCAGACTCTGAGAATTTGTTTGCCTTAACAGTAAGCTTCTTTGTTAATTCACCTTTTCCTAAAACCTTAACTCCGTCCTTTACATCCTTAATTAAGCCAGCCTCAATTAATGCTTGGATATCAACAACAGAATCATTTTCAAATACTTCTAAATCCTCTAGATTTACGATTGAATATTCAACTCTAGTAGGATTGTGGAATCCTCTCTTTGGTAAACGTTGGAATAAAGGTAATTGTCCTCCTTCAAATCCTGGACGAACTCCACCACCTGAACGAGAATTTTGACCCTTTGTACCTTTACCAGAAGTATGACCAATTCCTGAACCGATTCCACGTCCAAGACGCTTCTTTGAATGTCTTGCGCCTTCTACTGGTTTTAATTGATTTAACATTTATTGGTACCTCCTTATTATTCTTGGACAACCTTTACCATATGAGCTATGGTAACAATCATACCCTTTATTGCTTCATTTTCCTCTTTTGTAACAGTTTGACCAACTTTAGTTAAACCTAAAGCCTTAGCTGTTGCAACTTGATTAGGTCTACGACCAATTAAGCTTTTTACTAATGTGATCTTATACATGATAATTACCCTAAAAGCTCTTCAACTGTCTTGCCACGTCTTGCAGCAACTTGCTCAACAGTCTCTAAACTCTTTAACCCTTCTACTGTAGCTCTAACTACATTAATTGGTGTAGCAGAACCCAATGATTTAGATAAAATATCTGAGATACCAGCTAATTCGATTACGGCACGAACTGGACCACCGGCTTTAACACCAGTACCAGCTGCAGCAGGTCTTAATACTACACGACCAGCACCATAAACACCTGTTACTTCATGAGGAATAGTAGTATTTACTGTAGAAACAGTAATCATGTTTTTCTTTGCACTTTCAACGGCCTTCTTAATTGCATCAGGTACTTCATTAGCCTTACCTGTTCCGAAGCCAACGTGTCCTTTTCTATCGCCGATTACTACTAAAGCAGCGAAACGGAAACGTCTACCACCCTTAACAACCTTAGTTACACGGTTGATTGTAACAACACGCTCTTCAAACTCTGGTTGTTCAACTTCTTTACGCTCAACACGCTCTTGACGCATAACCATTATCCTCCTTAGAATTTTAATCCTGCAGCTCTTGCTGCTTCAGCTAAAGCCTTAACACGTCCATGGTATAAATAACCACCACGGTCAAATACTACAGCTTCAATATTTAAAGCTAATGCACGCTTAGCTACTAAAGTACCAACTTCAGTGGCAGCATCAACATTAGAACCATTTGATAAATTGATTTCCTTATCTAGTGAAGAAGCACTACATAAAGTCTTACCAGTTGTATCATCAATGATTTGTGCATAAATTTGCTTGTTAGAACGGAATACATCTAATCTTGGCTTTTCAGCAGTTCCGCTTAAATTTTGACGAATACGTAAATGTCTTTTTTGACGAGTTACATTCTTTGATACCTTACTTATCATATTAGCACTCCTTTCCTACTACTTCTTAGCAGTTTTACCTTCCTTACGACGAATAACTTCGTAATCATACTTAATACCTTTTCCTTTGTATGGTTCAGGCTTACGTACTTCACGAATCTCAGCCGCAAATTGTCCAACCTTTTGCTTATCAATACCAGAAATCACAATGATTGTATTCTTTGGTAATTCTACCTTTAAACCTTCTGGAATTTCCATATCAACTGTATGAGAATAACCAGCAGATAATATAATTTTATTGCCTTGTAATTGAGCACGGTAACCAACACCGTTAATCTCTAATTGCTTCTTAAAGCCTTCAGATACACCAACAACCATGTTATGTAATAACGCACGTGTTGTTCCATGAATAGTCTTCATTTCCTTTGTATCATTAGGACGTTTAACTAAAACTTCTGTAGCTTCAACGCTAATTGTTAGTTCGTTATTGAATTGGCTTGTTAACTCTCCCTTAGGACCCTTAACAGTAACATTGTTACCTTCAGCAACAGTTACAGTTACACCTTGAGGGATAGCAATTGCCTTATTACCAATACGAGACATTTAAAACACCTCCTGTATTTTTATCTTACCATACGTAAGCTAAAACTTCTCCACCGATTTTTTGCTTACGAGCTTCTTTATCTGACATAATTCCTTGAGAAGTAGAGATAATTGCTACACCTAAACCATTCAATACCTTTGGTAAATCCTCAGCAGTTGAATATACATGAAGACTAGGCTTTGAAATTCTCTTTAAACCTTTGATTACTCTTTGGTTATTCTCAGTATATTTTAATGTAATTGTTGTTACACTCTTAACATCGTTTGAAACTGTGTATCCTGCGATAAATCCTTCATTCTTTAAAACCTCAAGGATTGCACTCTTTAATTGTGAGCTTTGTACAGTAACAGTCTCATGACGCATTGCATTTGCATTCTTAATGCGTGTTAGCATATCCGCAATTGGATCTGTCATCATAACCTGATTCCTCCTTTTTCTATCTTGGAAAAAATAATTTTATTACCAGCTTGCTTTTTTAACGCCTGGAATTTGTCCCTTGTATGCTAATTCACGGAAACAAATACGGCATAATTTGAACTTACTAATTACAGCATGTGGACGACCACAACGCTCACAACGAGTATATTCACGAGCAGCATATTTAGGTTTTCTATGATTCTTAACAACCATTGATGTCTTTGCCATAGTTTATTCCTCTTTCTTACTTTCTAAAAGGCATACCCATTAAAGCTAATAAAGTACGTCCTTCTTCATCTGTTTGGGCAGTAGTAACGATAACGATATCCATACCACGAACCTTTTTAATTTGATCAAAATTAATTTCAGGGAAAATTAATTGTTCTTTAACACCTAAAGTGTAATTACCACGACCATCAAAAGCATTAGGATTTACACCATGGAAGTCACGTACACGTGGAAGAGCGATAGAAACTAGCTTATCAAGGAATTGATACATTCTTTCTCCTCTTAATGTAACCTTACAACCAATAGGCATTCCTTCACGAAGTTTGAAGTTTGCGATTGACTTCTTTGCCTTTGTAACGATTGGCTTTTGACCTGAAATGATAGTTAATTCTTCAACTGCGTCATCTAAAACCTTTGAGTTAGCTACTGCATCACCAACACCCATGTTGATTACGATCTTCTCAATCTTTGGAATTTGCATAGAAGACTTATAAGCGAATTTATTTTGTAATTCTGTTCTAACAGAAGTTTGATATTTCTCTTGTAAACGATTCACGAAAGTTTACCTCCTCTCCAGTAGATTAATTAAACTCATATTGAGTTTCATCTTTTGCAACTCTAATTTTCTTAGCTTTGCCATTTTTGTCTTCGACAAACTTAATACCAACACGTACAGGCTTGTTAGTTTTTGGATTTAATAACATAACATTAGATGCATCAATTGGAGCCTCAATCTCAACAATGCTACCCTCTTGGTTAGCTTGAGTAGGCTTTTGGTGCTTCTTAACCTTGTTAACACCCTCTACTAATACCTTGTTCTCCTTAGGGAAAACCTTTAAAACCTTACCAGTTGTAGGTACTAAATTACCTTTTTTGTCTTTTGTAAATTTATCTTTACCAGCAATGACAACTACTGTATCTCCAGATTTAATTTGCATTTATGCGCACCTCCTTATAGTACTTCGGGAGCTAAAGATACGATTTTCATAAAATCCTTATCACGTAACTCTCTAGCTACAGGTCCGAAAATACGAGTTCCACGTGGAGTCTTATCCTCACGAATAATTACTGCTGCGTTTTCATCAAATTTGATATATGATCCATCAGGTCTTCTTAGTCCTTGCTTTGTACGAACGATAACTGCCTTTACGACATCACCCTTCTTAACAGTACCATTTGGAGAAGCTTCCTTAACTGAACATACAACAATATCACCAACGTTAGCATATCTGTGTAATGCTCCACCTAAAATTTTAATTATTAATAATGAACGAGCACCGCTGTTATCAGCAACTGCTACTCTTGTTTCTTGTTGAACCATGATAGTACCTCCTTTCAGGAACTAATTAAATTGTTTCTTTAGCCTTAACTATCTCAACTAATGTATAACATACAGTCTTTGATAGAGGTCTTGTCTCCATGAATTTAACAACATCACCAACATGTGCAGTGTTGTTCTCATCATGAACGTGAAACTTTGTAGATTTCTTTACACGCTTCTTATAAAGCTTGTGTACACCAAAAGTATCAACAGATACAACAATTGTTTTATTCATTTTATCAGAAACTACTGTTCCTTGAAAATACTTACGACTATTGCGTTCCATGTTGTTTCCTCCTATTCAGCCTTGCTAGCCTTCTCAGTTAAAACTGTCTTCATTCTAGCAATTGTTCTTTTGATTTCATTCATACGAGCAGGCTTTTCGATATTACCTAAAGCAGCTTGGAACTTTAAATTGAATAATTCCTCTTTAAGATCAACGATCTTCTTATTAATTTCTTCTACAGACATTGTACGAATCTCATTTGTCTTTATCATTGCTCGTCACCTACTTTTACAACAGTTTTTGTTGAACAAGGTAATTTATGAGATGCTAAACGTAATGCTTCACGTGCAACCTCATCACTTACACCTGCAACTTCAAATAATATAACACCCTTCTTAACTACTGCAACCCAAGTCTCTGGAGCACCTTTACCTGAACCCATACGTACAGCAAGAGGCTTTTTAGTCTTAGAAATATGAGGGAATACTTTAATCCATACTTGACCTTCACGGTTCATCTTACGAGTAATAGCAACACGGGCAGCCTCAAGTTGACGGTTAGTTAACCAACAACCTTCAGTAGCTTGTAATCCGTATTCACCGAATGCAAGCTCAGTGCCACCTTTAGCTTTACCATGATAATAAACTCTATGAGGACGACGATACTTTACTCTTTTAGGCATTAACATAATTATTTACCTCCTTTAGAGCTAGCTTGCGCCTTATCTTTTCTAGGTTGTCTGTTTGTTCTAGCAGGCTTCTTTTCCTCAATTGTTCTTGGTTGAATTGAGAAAACCTCACCTTTGTAAATCCAAACTTTAACACCTAATTTACCATAAGTTGTATGTGCTTCTGCTACAGCATAATCAACATCTGCACGTAATGTTTGTAGAGGAACTTGTCCTTCATTATAACCTTCACTACGAGCCATTTCAGCACCACCTAAACGTCCTGAAATTAATGTCTTAGCACCCTTAGCACCAGCTTTTAATGCTCTTTGAATAGCCATCTTCTGAACGCGACGGAATGAAGCACGTTGCTCAAGTTGTTCAGCGATTGACTTAGCTACTAATGTTGCATCAAGCTCAGGCTTTTTGATTTCAACAACATTAAGTATAATTTCTTTCTTAGTTTGATATTGAAGCTCTTTAACTACAGCATTCTTAGTTTCAGCTTCATGACCAATTACAACACCAGGTTTAGCTGTGTTTAATGTAATTTTAATACGATCCTTATTATTTTGACCCTTTAAACGCTCAATAATAATACGTGAAATAGATGCCTTAGCATAAGTCTTTTCAAGATATTCACGAATCTTTAAATCTTCTAATAAAAGATTTGCTACTTCAGTCTTTTCTGCATACCATGCAGCATCCCAATCACGATTAATACCAACACGTAATCCTACAGGACTAACTTTTTGACCCATATGTTATTCCTCCTTAGTAGATTCTTTCTCAGCTACGATAATAGTAATGTTTGAACATCTCTTTAAAATTACATCTCCACGTCCCTTAGCACGAGGTAGCATTCTCTTCATACGAATACTATCATTTGCGTATGCTGTTTTTATATATAGATTATTAACATCCATATTGTAATTGTGTTCTGCATTTGCGCATGCAGAATTTAAAACTTTTATAATAACCTCACAAGCTTGCTTGTTTGTTAGCTTTAAGATAGCCTTTGCTTCAGCTACATCCTTATTGCGAATTAGATCTAAAACAAGACGTGCCTTACGAGGAGTTATTCTAACAGTTTTTGCAGTTGCCATTGCTTCCATTGTATTTATCTCCTTTTACTATCTTTTACTTGCTTTCTTATCGTCAGCATCATGTCCATGATAAGTTCTTGTTGGTGCAAATTCACCAAGCTTATGACCTACCATATCTTCTGTAATGTATACAGGAACATGCTCACGACCGTTATAAACTGCGATTGTTAAACCAACAAAAGCAGGGAATATAGTTGATCTACGAGACCATGTTTGGATAACCTTTTTATCGCCTGAAGCACTAGCAGCTTCAACCTTCTTCATTAAATGATCATCACAGAAAGGTCCTTTTTTAATTGAACGAGCCATTTTGTTCCTCCTTATTATTTATCATTTCTTCTACGAACGATTAGTTTGTTAGAAGCTTTCTTATGTTTACGAGTCTTTAGACCTAAAGCAGGTTTACCCCAAGGAGTCATAGGTGAAGGACGACCAACTGGACACTTACCTTCTCCACCTCCATGTGGGTGGTCATTAGGGTTCATAACAGAACCACGAACCTCTGGACGTAAGCCCATATGACGAGCTCTACCAGCCTTACCAATTCTTACTAATTCGTGAGATTCATTACCAACCTCACCAATTGTTGCCTTACATGTAGCAAGAACCTTACGAACCTCACCACTTCCAAGACGGATTAATACATAACCAGCCTCACGACCAAGAATTTGAGCAGAAACACCAGCACTACGTGCTAATTGTCCACCCTTACCTGGATGTAATTCAATATTGTGAATTAAAGTACCAACTGGGATATTTACGATAGGTAATGCATTACCAACCTTAATATCAGCATCGCTACCAGATACAACTACTGTACCAACAGTTAAACCCTTAGGTGCTAAGATATATCTCTTTTCACCATCAGCATAGAATAATAATGCAATATTTGCACTTCTATTTGGATCGTACTCAATTGACTTAACAGTTGCAGGGATACCATCCTTGTTTCTCTTGAAATCAATGATACGATATTGTCTTTTAACACCGCCGCCTTGATGACGTACAGTTATATGTCCTGTGTTGTTACGTCCTGCACTCTTAGAAAGAGGAGCAAGTAATGACTTTTCAGGAGTGTCAGTTGTAATTTCATCGAATGTTAAAACTGACATGTTACGTCTACCATTAGACGTTGGCTTATATTTTCTAACTGCCATAGTTAATAATTCCTCCTATTAGATTTCGAAAGCGTCAATCTTTTGACCATCTGCTAACTTGCAAATTGCCTTCTTATAAGCTGGAGTATAGCCTTCATGTTGACCAACTCTCTTGTGCTTAGGTAATACATTGATTGTATTAACGCTTAGAACCTTTACATTAAAAATTTGTTCAACAGCATTCTTAATTTCAATTTTGTTTGCTGTCTTTAATACTTTGAAAGTATACTTGTTATAGCTTTCTTTTAAAGCCATAGTCTTTTCAGTGATGATTGGACCTTGAATGATATCAAATGCCTTTGTCATATTACTTCAAAACCTCCTCAAAATAAGCTACTGCACCAGCAGTTAATACTAAATTCTTGTAACAAAGAATTTCGTATACACTTGCGTTATCAGCAGGTGATAGGAATACATTTTGAATGTTGCTTGCAGATAATACTGCTTCAGCTGTTAACTCCTCAGGAGCACAAACAACCATAGTCTTTCCTTCAACCTTAATATCAGCTAAGAATTTAACAAAGTTCTTAGTCTTAATTTCTTCAAATTTAATTGCTTCTACAGCTGTTAAAGTATTTTCATTTACCTTATAAGATAAAACATTCTTTAAAGCTAATTGCTTAACTTTCTTATTTAACTTGAAAGCATAGCTTCTTGGTGTAGGACCAAATACTGTTCCACCACCAACCCATTGTGGAGCACGTATTGAACCTTGACGAGCGCGTCCTGTTCCCTTTTGTCTCCATGGCTTACGGCCACCACCGCGAACCTCGCTACGACCCTTAGTATCATGTGTACCTTGTCTCATAGCTGCTCTTTGGCAGTTAACCACATCATATACTACTTGCTGATTGATTTGCTCAATTCCAAATACTTCAGCACTTAACTCTAGATCTTTAACTTTTTCTCCAGATTGATTTAATAATGCGATTGTTGGCATAATAAATCTCCTTTCCTACCAAATTATTACTTTACAGCCTTAACAGCTGTTTTAATTACTACGAATCCCTTCTTAGGTCCTGGTACATTACCACGAACTAAGATTAATTCTCTTTCAGCATCAACCTTAGCAATTGTAAGGTTTTGTAATGTTACAGTATCATGTCCCATATGACCAGGCATTTTCTTACCCTTCATATTTCCTTTGATAGCTCCCATAGAACCTACGATACGGTGACAAGCTGAAGTACCATGACTCATTCTTAGACGAGCATGATTATAACGCTTGATTGTACCAGCAAATCCCTTACCTTTAGAAGTACCAGTAACATCTACAACATCACCTGCTGCAAAAATATCACATTTAATTTCTTGGCCTACATTGTAAGACAATAACTCATTTCCTTGTGCTTCTGAGAAACGGAATTCTCTTATGAAGCGCTTAGGAGCAGTGCTAGCCTTTGCAACATGGCCCTTTTCAGGTTTATTAGCTAAATTGTCTCTTTTATTAGAGCAACCAACCTGAACAGCAACATAACCATCGTTTTCAACTGTCTTTTGTTGTAAAACAACATTTTCTGAACAATCAACGATAGTAACTGGAATTAAATTACCAGCTGCATCGAAAATTTGAGTCATACCCAATTTTCTACCTAAGATTCCCTTAGCCATTTGAAATTTTCCTCTTTTCTTAAAATTGTTTTATTGATTACTTCTTTAATACGATATCTACACCAGAAGGTAGATCAATGTGCATTAAAGCATCAATTGTTTGTGGATTTGGATCCACGATTTCGATTAATCTCTTATGTGTTCTTCTTTCGAATTGCTCACGAGAATCCTTATTAACGTGAGGTGAACGAAGGATAGTGAAGATTTCCTTCTCAGTAGGTAGTGGAATAGGACCATTTACTACTGAACCTGTCTTCTTAACGCTATCAACAATCTTCTTTGCTGATAGGTCTAATAATCTGTGATCATAAGACTTTAAACGAATTTTGATTTTTTCTTTTGCCATTTTAATTAACTCCTTTCGCCTATAATCGTCGTATAGACTTGCTCCATGGGAAAACCTAACACGCTGTTAATGACAACGCTCTTCGGTGTGTCAGCAACCTCCCACTTCACAGCCACTTATGCTCGATATAGAGCCTTCATTATTGTACAACAAAAAAAGGCCTATTGCAAGACCTTTTTTTACATTTTTTAAAATAATTTTTTTGAATTTTTAAAATTTATTAATATTTTCTAATTTTTCCATTTAAACCATGTAAAACAACATAGCTTCCATCAGATTTATTAGAACATAAGCCTTTAGCGTACTTTAAAGCTTCATCTTGAGTATCGAATAATTTAATTACCTTTGATGATTCTTGAATGAAAACCTTCCACTCTCTACCATCATTATCTCTTTTTGAAACATGATAAACAGTTACCTTCTTATCCTGCTTATCAATAGGCTTTGGTACTACTGTTTTCATTTGAGATAGGTCAATAACCTTTTTCTCCTTAGGCACCTTCTTAGCCGGTGTTTTCTTTACCTCTTCTGTAGCAGGCTTCTCTACTACTGCCTCAGGTGCTTTATTAACTGGTGCTGATGAATTTTTCTTTGATGATAAAACTGCCATAATTATTATCCTCTCTTCTACAATTATTACTATAATTATATAAAATTTTACTTTTTTTGTAAAGACGGCTATTAATTTTTACTGAATAATGTTTTATGTAAATTATAAATAAAAAGACTTAATTAAAATCAAAGTTGAATTTATAAATTAAGTCTTTCATATTTATTTATCTAAAGTTTCATCTTTATTAGTTTTAACACCATTTGGAGTTGAATTCACCTTTCTAAGCTCATTAAAATATTTTGTTATTAAAGGAAAAGCTATTAAAGCCATTTGAAGTACAACTGTCATTAAAAAATATAGATATAAACCATTTTATAAATCACGAATATATATATAATGCATTTGAAGTAGTCCACAAGACAATAGATGCTAATAAAGTAAAATACTTCTTCTTTTACATAATGTATTAATTATAAGGATACAAAGTGAAATACATAGAATAACAATGAATGAAGAATTAAACTTATTTATTCCAAATTCAACTAATGCTAAAGAAACAACAGTTAATTGTAACATAAAACAACAATTGTAATAGAAACAATAAAAATTATCTTTATTTTTTTCTTTTTAGATAACTCATCTTCAAATACCTGATTAATTTCTATATCATTATGTTCTTCGTAAAAATAAGAAATCGATACATTAATATACACGCAAGATTATATAAAGCGACAAAACCAGGTAAACAAACCTCTTTCCCATTTACTAATAGCTTGTTCAGTATAGTTAAGCTTATCAGCAAGCTCGGATTGAATTAATTTTTTTTCTTTCGTAATAATAATATATTTTTAGATATCAATACAGAAACTTCCATTTTTACTATGCTATTACCTAATAAAGAATTCAAATCTAAAGAATAATGTGGCAATATAATGGTCCATTATTAGGTACCGATAATAAAATTGCAGCCTTCTATAAAGATCCATCAGGCTATAAATACGCCTTATTAAATACTATGACAGATTATTACTAAATGTATTAGACACTCTAGTTACAACAGTAGTATTTGTTATATTAAATAAATGCGATAGAATGGAAAATATTAATTTAACTCTTACAGAAACTAAAATAAATATCTAAATTAATAAAATGGTACTAAATTATGATAATATTTCATATCATTTACCTAGTACCATTAAAATATTTTTATAAATTTTAATTTCAAGACTATTATTCATTAGTAGTCTTTTTTATTGAGTTTAAATATTTAATTATCTTTTCAAAATACTTTTCCTTTGTTAGATTTCTAATATCAAAGGTAATATTAATCTCAGAATCCTTATAAGAAAGCTTAATTCCACCCATCTTATAAGCTACTTGGAACATATTATTCCCATCTTGATTCTTTGATGCTTCCTTAGTAAATACTAAATTAATATAATCAAGCTTAACATCAATATGATAAATACCAATCTCCTTGAATAGATTCTTCATAATCTTTTCAAGCATATAACTTCTAAGCTCACTATCAACACTGCCAAATCTATCAGTTAACTCATCAATTAAAGAATTCATATCATTAATATTATTTAATAAATCAATTCTCTTATGAATTTCAATTCTAATATCATCATTAGAAATATAATTCTGATTAATAGTTCTATTAGTTAAAGGCTTATTCATAGAAGGATCTGGTTTACTCTTCTTTACATTATCATCCTTATGATGTAGTTCCTCATCTAAAAGCTTCAAATACATATCAATTCCGATAGATTCAACAAATCCCGATTGTTCCTCACCAAGTAAATCTCCAGAGCCTCTAATTGATAAATCTCTCATTGCAATTTTAAAGCCACTACCAAGTTCATTAAATTCCTTAATAGTCTCTAATCTCTTTTCTGCCTGTGGAGTTAAAAGCTTTCTTGGTTCATACATTAAATAAGCATAAGCTATTTTATTAGATCTACCTACTCTACCTCTAATCTGATACATCTGTGATAAACCTAATCTATCAGCATCATGAATAATCAAAGTATTAGTATCTGGCATATCAATACCAGTTTCAATAATAGTAGTACATAATAAAATATCATATTCATGATTAATAAAGCTTGTTATAACATTCTCAAGCTTATCCTTTGTTAATTTACCATGACCAACTGCAATTCTAGCCTCAGGAACAAGACTATGTAAATGAGCCTCTTCTTCCTCAATTCCATCTACATAATTATATAAATAGAAAACCTGACCACCTCTTGCAAGCTCACGTTCAATCGCATCCTGAATGATTCTATCATTTCTTTCTAATACATAGGTTTGAATTGGATATCTATTTTTAGGAGGAGTTTCAATCATTGATAAATCCTTAAGTCCCATTACAGACATTTGTAGGGTTCTTGGAATTGGGGTAGCTGATAATGTAATACAATCAACATTAACCTTTAATTCCTTTATCTTTTCCTTATGAGTAACACCAAATCTTTGTTCCTCATCTACTATCAATAATCCAAGTGCTTTATAGGTAATATCCTTAGATAAAAGCCTATGTGTACCTATAATAACATCGACAGAACCTAAATTCAAATCCTCAATAATCTTTGTTTGTTCCTTTTTAGAAACAAATCTTGATAAAAGCTCAACTCTAATACCATATTTCTCCATTCTATCCTTGAATGTGTGATAATGCTGACGAGCTAAAATAGTTGTAGGTGCTAAAACACAAACCTGCTTACCACCATAAACAGCCTTAAAGGCTGCACGTAATGCCACTTCTGTTTTACCATAACCAACATCACCACAAACAAGTCTATCCATTGGACGCTGAGATTCCATATCCTTTTTAATAGCCTCTACAGCCTTTTTTTGATCAGGAGTTAATTCATATTGGAATTCAGATTCAAATTGAATTTGTTCAGGAGAATCTTCTGGAAATTGGAATCCTATAGCTGCCTGTCTTTCTGAATAAAGCTTTATTAATCGATCGGAAATATCATGAACTCTATTCTTAACCCTAGCCTTAGCTTTAGCCCATTTTGTATCACCAATTTCATTTAGTTCTATTCCTTCAACATCCTTTGAAGCATATTTCATTAAATTAGAAATTGATTCAAGAGGAATATACATAGCAGTTTTTTTAGCATATTCAACATATAAATAATCTCTTTTAATATTACCTACATCTAATGTTTGAATACCTAAATATCTACCAATACCATAATCATAATGAACAACATAATCGCCAATACAAAGCTCATCATATTTAGAAATCTTTATAGCATTTTTATAAATAGATTTATATTTAACCTTTTTAGGTTTAGCCTGAATATCAAAAATATCAGATTCATTAATAATCATGAAATCCTCATTTTCTAATATAAAGGATGGAGATTGACCGAAATAACAGTTAACAATACCTTTTTTAATTTCCTCTAAATGAGAAACCTTATACATAAAAATATCATTTTCATCTAGATATTCCTTTAATCTATTATATCTATCCTCATTTGCAATAGAAACAATTAACTTTCTTTTCGAAATATAATCCTTAAAATCCTTTAAAATAGCTTTTTGATTAGCCTTATAAGGCTCAATAGCTTTAGCATAAACATTATAATCAACATCTTGAATAGTTCTTAATCCTTCTATTTGAACATTATATTCGTTTAAAAGTGATTTAAGATTCATAAACATTGGAATGCCAGCTAAACTATAGCCACCAACTCGACCACAATATTCATTTAAATCCAATGTTAATCTTTCATAGCATTCCTTAGACTTTTGAGGATCAATAAAATACAATCTCTTATTATCAAAAAAATTAACAATAGATGTAGCCTCATCATTAAAGAATGTAATATATCTAGCTAAAGAATCAAGATTCTTATGAAGACCTAAATCCTCAATGTCATGCTTATATATATCAGATTCAATTGGAGATAAAGAAAAGCCATCTAAATATGCTGATATTTTATTCTTAGCAAATTCACATTCCTCTTTAGTATACATTAGCTCAGTAACAGGAATAATATCAACATTATCAATATTCGCTATTGATCTTTGAGTTTCTGTATTAAATGTTTTAATCGTATCAATCTCATCATCAAAGAAATCAAGTCTAACTGGTTCTAAATGTCCAAAAGGAAAAACATCTACAATAGAACCTCTTTTAGAGAATTGACCAGTTTTAACAATAGTATATACTGGCTCATAGCCTAAATATATAAGCTTATCTATAAGCTTATTAATATCATAACTATCTTTTTTCTTTAACCTTAAAATAGAATTATTCCAGATACTAATAGGCATTTCATATTTAATAAGGGCATGAACGTTC
Organism: uncultured Anaeroplasma sp.; assembly: GCA_934216145.1. Taxonomy (GTDB): domain Bacteria; phylum Bacillota_I; class Bacilli_A; order Acholeplasmatales; family Anaeroplasmataceae; genus Anaeroplasma. The sequence continues at coordinate 4,887 of CAKQBG010000024.1, read as the reverse complement.
ATAATTACTATTTTCTTTTGATTATTTAATAGTGTATAGATAGTTTGAATTCTTTCAAATAAAAAATCTCCTGTTGCAGCAATCATTTCTGCTGAAACAAGCTCATCTGCAGGAAAGAATAAAACATCATCCTCATTGATAAAAGAAGCTAAGGAATCATAATATTTTTGAGCCTGATACAAAGTAGGAAGACAAACAAAGATTGTCTTATCAGAATTATAAAACTCTTCAGCTATCAATAATAAATTAAAGCCATCACATGATTCTCCAACCTTTATTTGTTTAGCATTTATTATTTTATTAACAGATTCAATCTTAGAAAAATAATCTAGGATAATCATTTAGAATACCTCTTTCTTAAATAGAAAAAAACCTATTAAAATAGATTTTAATCTTTTTTTATTTATTTTACAGCAAGAATAGCTTCCTTAATAAGCTTAGGCAACATTTTACATTCATCAAGAGTTATAGCAGAAAGTGTAACTCTTAATACATCATCCATAGGAATAATATGGACCTTTTTATTTACTAAATACTCGTAAGCCTTATTAGGATTACTACAAGGAATTGTAATAAAGAATCCACAATCAAATGGTAAAGTCTTAAGACCAACATTCTTTGATTCCTCAATAAACGCATTAGCTCTATTAATTAAAGTTTTTCTAGATAGCTCAAGTTCTTCCTCAAACCTACCTCTTAAAACTGGATCAGTTAAAACCTTAGTAACTATATTCATACCTAGGTTTGTAGTATTACTCCACTTACTACGAGATGAAAACTTATTAGCTCTACTAAAATCATCAATATTTTCCTTACAAGAGCTAACTGCAATCATAGCACCAACCCTTAAGCCATATAAAGCCATTGTCTTACTACCACTAAAAGCCATTATAGCCATAGCACTAGGATTCAATTTTCGATATAAGCTTATATTTTTTCTAGTAGCATCAAAGCCTCTCTTATCATAATCAATATATGCCATATCATGTAATAATATAACTGGTGTACCATCATTTGATACTGAATTTATTATTTCAATTAATTTTTCCCACTCACTATATTTCATTGTATAACCTGTAGGGTTTTGACATGGATCATTAACAACTAAAAGAATTCTTCCTTGGCTTTTCTTAAGCTTTAGCATTCTTTCATATATATCATTTAAATTAAAATTACCATCATTATCAAATAATTGATAAGTCTCATATGAAGCATAATTTTCATAAGCAAATTGCTTATAATTACCCCACATATAATTAGGAATTAATACCTTATCATCTTGATTTAAATAATTACTAAATGTATTAGATATAGCTCCACTTCCACCAGGAGTAGCCATAACACTAGCGTGAAAATTATTAACAAAATCATCGTAATACTCTCTAAATACCCAGTGCATAATTGCGTCATGGTATCCCTTAGGACCTGGAGTTGATGCATAAGCATACTTCTCATCATCGGTTAAACTATTTAAAGCCTCATTAACACTATCAAAAACAAAAAGCTTACCTTCCTCATCATAAAGCATACCAATAGTTGCGTTAACAATTGAAGGATCCTTTTTCTTCATTTCCTTCGCAATTGCACCTAAGGTAATAATATTACTCTTATCCTCTTTTATTACACTTCTTTTAGCTAATAATGTCATACTATCACTCTCCTAAAAAAATTCCTTTATATTCTATCATATTTTAAAAAAGAAAAAAAGAGGCATAAGCCTCTATAAAAATTTAATTTTTCTTTAAAAGATCGTATAATCCAAAAATACCATTTAAAATAAAGATTACTCCAATAACAATAAAGAACCAATCCATTACAACCCATTGAGCAACTATTAATAATACACCAATTAAAATTGTAATAGCTGATGCACAAATTAATAAAACACTCGTACCTTTAAATGCTTCAACAATATCAAGTACACCTTTAATAACAATCAAAGCACCAAAGATTACTAATACAAGCCATAAAATAGTCCAACCACAAACTATAATTACAACACCTATAATTGCCTCAACAACTCCAGTTGTATAATCTTTGTTTAATATTGATAAAACACCTGCAACAATAAATAAAACGCCAATTATAGTCATTAGAATATTTAAAAATGTATTACGAGCTCCTGGAATACAGAAAACAATACCAGAAATAATAAATATAATTGATAATACTAATGAATTAAGCTTTTTATTTTTAATAATATTTTCCACTTTTCTTATCTCCTTACTACCAAGTATTATATTACTTTTTTAAAATAAATAAATACTAATCACTAATAATAAGACATAATATACCATATTGTTTTAATAAAGATTATTGCTTAATTGCCCAACGCATCTTTGTACTTTTACTTCTAGGATTAGTAAAGCATTCCTCAGCAGTAGGTCTAATTACATCTCTTGCAACACTAGAATATATTCCATCCTTCATACCTTGTTTAAAGGCCTTTTTAACTAATCTATCCTCACCAGAATGAAATGTTAATATCGCAATTCTACCACCACTTTTAACACAATTAGGAAGACGCTCTAAAAATTCATATAATACCTCAAATTCAGAATTAACATCAATACGTAAAGCTTGAAATACTCTTTGGCAAGATTTTTTTATATTTTCTTTTTTATCTTTATTAGGTAAAAAATCTAAAGCTCTCTCAACTACCCCATAAAGTTTCTTAGTAGTATCAATATCCTCACCTCTTTTAAAGGTTCTAAACACCTCACTAGCTATTTCTTTTGCGTATGGTTCATCAGAATTCTCCTCAAGCATTCCAACAAGCTCACTATAATTTAATTCCTTTAATCTTTCAGCAGCAGTAACACCTGTTGTTGGATTTAGTCTTAAATCTAAAGGTCCATCAACCTTAAAGCTAAAGCCTCTTAATGGATTATCTATTTGCATAGATGAAACACCTAAATCAGCTAAAACAAAATCAAATTTTTCATCTGCTACTTTATCTATATTACAAAAATTAATTCTTTTAATTGTGAAAATATCTTCACCATAGCCTAAGTTACGCAATCTCTCTTCAGTCTTGAATGATTCAATCATATCAACATCAGTTGCATATAAATGGCCCTTTCCCTGAAGCTTTTCAAGCATTTTAGTAGTATGTCCACCATAGCCTAGTGTTGCATCATATCCAATTTGTCCTGGTTGAATATTCAAAAAATCTAATATTTCATTAACCATAATAGGAATATGCATACCTGCAGGTGTTTTTCCCTTTTTAATTATCTTCTCAATATCATCCTTATATTTTTCAGGATTTAATTCTTTATATTTTTCATCAAATTTTTTAGGATGTGTACCACTGTATCTCACTCTTCTTTTATGTACAATCTCTTCATTTTCTATAGACATATTATCACTCATTTCTATAATGTATTTTATTTTAATAAAAATAAAAATTTAAAATGGTAAATCTTTTTGAATATCAAAATCATTCATAATATTTACTTCTTCTATTTTTTTAAACCATTCTCTAGCTATAATTAATCTTTCTTTTCTTATGCCACTCAAAATTATTAACTCTATAATAATATAATTTACAAAAAAATAATACCATATTTTCATTAGAAGTCAATTCAAAAAAACATAAAGTGAAAAGGACTATAAATTTAGCTAATAAGCTTAATCTATAGTCCTTAACATATTATCTTATAATATCTATAGGTTTCTTCTTTAAATATCGTTTTAATGGTATATGTCCAGTAAATATCATTAATATAGCTGAAAATAATAAAGCCAAAATTGATTCTATATTCAAAAATAAAGGAGAAATATATTCTATTCCCTTATGAGCAATAACATGATTTAAAACCTCACAGGAAATTGCTACTAAAATAGCTGAAAATAACAAAGAGCTAAATGTAATAATTGCTATAGGAATTAAATACATCTGTTCGATATCAGATTTATTACATCCCGAAGCATAAAGTATTCCTATTTCCTTTTTATTATCATTAATTCTATGAATAACTAAATTGATGATAGAAATAATTGAAAATAAAACAAATATTATACCTAAGGCTATAAAGAAATAAGCCATCATTCTATATGGAAATTCTAAATCATAAGCAGCAGTAAACTTACCACCAGCTAATAAAATATTTATTTTTCTTAATTCCTTTATAACAAAATTCTTATTATTAATATTTTTCCAATCAACTATTTTCGTAATGCAATCTGATAAAACATAATTTGATATACTATCACTAGCTATGCTATATATTTTATATGTTTTATCACTTTCATAAAATTTTTTGCATACTCCAACAACTTTAACATTAGAAAATTCAATCTTATTACCTTTATTTATAATAGTAAAGCTTACAGTTTCTCCTAAATGAGGTAATACATTAGTATATGGCTTTCCTTCATGAATACCATAATTATACAAAAAATTCAAACTTTCCCATTCAATTTTTGTATCAAAAATAAAATCATATAATATTGGATTAATAACAATATCATTTTTATCAAGTACAATTTTCTTATAAGACTCATCTCTTTTTGCTAAAGAACCAAAATACCCATCATTCATAAAAAATTCCAAATCATCTGATTTCTTTAAAAAGTTTATACTTAATTCTGATAGTTTTTTTTCATTATTATCAGTTTCAACCGTAATAGAATCATATTTATCATAGTAAAAATAATTAATTCCAGAGGAAATAGACTCAAACGTTTCCTTATTACCATAAATAACATTATATTCACAATTAGTTTTCATGTTAAAATCAGCATGATAATCCATTGTAGCAGAATATTTACTCATATTATTTTTATTTTCATCTCCAAATGAATTATAAAAGCTTAAATAATCAGTTTTAATTACTCCAGCTATTTTATATTGAAAAACATCATTATAATATACATCTGTAT
>CAKQBG010000023.1 GCA_934216145.1 uncultured Anaeroplasma sp. | reverse complement strand
TAATAGTATTAATCTAGACCAAAAGGAGCTGTGAACATTATAGATTTAAAAAAATCTATTTTTTCACACCTCCTTTTCTTATGAAAAAAATACATGGCCTAAGCCATGTATTAAAGGTTCTTTAAATTCTTAGGTAGCTACCTACCAAACTACCTCAGTTTGGAAAGGGCCGTATTAAAAAGCGTCTATTTCCTTTTTTAATTCTTCAAATATATCTTCCTCTTTAATCTTTCTTACAACTTCTCCATGCTTAAAGATTAAAGCTTCGCCCTTTCCGCCTGCTATACCTAAATCAGCTTCCTTGGCTTCTCCAGGACCATTTACAATACAACCCATTACAGCTACATGAATATTTTTATTGATAGTGTATAGGTATTCCTCAACCTTTTTAGCAATAGGTATAAGATCGATTTGAGTTCTACCACAGGTAGGACAAGAGGTTAATGTTGGAACGTTTTCTCTTAAATGTAATTCTTTTAATATTTCTTTTGCTGCCTTTACCTCTAGTTTTGGGTCATCAGTCAATGAAACTCTAATTGTATTACCTATATTTAAAGATAATATATTAGATAGGCCAATTGAAGATGTTATTAAGCCTTTAAAGCTTGTTCCGGCTTCGGTTATACCAACATGAAGTGGGTAGGGGAATGTTTCTGAGGCTAGTTTATATGCTTCTAATGCTAAATCGATATTTGATGCTTTAATAGATAGTACAATATCATGAAAGTCTAATTCCTCTAATATATCAATATGAGATTTAGCTGCAAGAATCATATTTTGGGCATTTAATGCCATTCCTTTTGGAAGTGAGCCTGAATTTACACCAATTCTAATTGGTATTTGATGAGCTTTACAAAGATTTACTATTTCGATTATCTTTTCCTTATTAGTAATATTACCAGGATTTAATCTTATTTTATCTACACCCTGATTAATAGTTATTATTGCAAGTTCAGGATCAAAATGTATATCAGCTACTAGTGGAATATGAATTCTAGCTTTGATTTTTGAAATAGAGTAGGCATCTTCCTTATCAAGTACTGCAACTCTAATAATATCACAGCCAAGCTTTTCTAAATCTAATATTTGATTTACAGTAGCTTCGACATCTTTTGTTTTAGTATTTGTCATACTTTGAATATAAATAGGGTTGTTGCCTCCTAAATATAAGTTTCCAACCTTAACAATTCTTGTTTGATTTCTTTTTGTCATTTGTATCACCTAAAGTCATTATACTATAAATTTTTCTTTTTTTACAAAAAAAATAAAATATTTGTTGCAAAAGAAAATTATTTTTGCTATAATACCCTAGGAAGAAGAATCTTTAGGTCTGGAGGGAAAAAGAAATGCGTGATTTAGTTAAATTAGTTTGTTCTGATTGCAAGAACGAGAATTATTATACAGACAAGAACAAGAAGACTACTCCTGAAAGAATGGAGATTAAGAAATATTGTCCTCATTGCCGTAAGCATACTGTACATAAAGAAAAGAAGTAATAAGATAATTAAAGGTTTGAATAAAACCTTTTTTTATTTATATAAGGAGGATATAAAATGGTAGAGCAATTTAGTTGTGGTTCTTTTTTTACTAATTGTTATGTTATTTCTAATGATAAAAGAGAATGTATTGTTATAGACCCAGGTTTAAGCTTTAATAGAGTCTATAATCAAATTATATCTAAATATAAGGTATTAGCTGTATTTTTAACTCATGGTCATGTAGATCATATTGATGGAATTGGTTACTTTAATAATATTCCTATTTATATAGGAGAATATGATAAACCACTATTATTTGATAATAGATTATCATTATATGAAGCCTTCGGTTTAAGAAGAAACTATAACTTGAGTGATATTGATGTACATACTCTTAAGGATAGAGATATTATTAATATTAGTGATTTTACTATAAAAGCTATTTCTACTCCTGGACATACTAAAGGTAGTATGTCATATGAAATTAATAATGAACTTTTCTCTGGAGATACATTATTTAATATGTCTATAGGCAGATGTGATTTTCCAACTGGTAATACTAGTGAAATGAATTCTTCCTTAAAAAAAATAATCGGCTTATATCCTAATGATATTAAGCTTTATCCAGGACATGGGGATGAGACTACCTTATCCTTTGAGAAAAAATACAATTCGTTCCTTGCTAATCTTTAAAATGGTCATTTTTGACCATTTTTATTTTTTTAGCACTTTTTTGTTGACAGTGCCAAAAGATGTGATATAATATAATTGCACTTGAGAAGAAGAGTGCTAGATGAAGAGGTGATTAGAATTGCTAACAGATAGACAAAAGCTAATTTTAAAAGCGATAATTGAAGAATATGTTACTACTAATGAGCCAGTTGGATCTAAGGTTTTAACAGAAAAGCCTTATTTATCCTTTTCATCAGCAACATTAAGATATGAGATGCAGCATCTTGAAGAGGAAGGGTATCTAAAAAAGACTCATACCTCATCAGGACGTGTACCTTCTGAGTTGGGATATAGATATTACGTTGACCATTTAATTATTCGTGATGATGATGTTACTGAATATTTTAAATACGTTGATGAAATATTTGATAATCCTTTAACAACAAAGGAAAACGTTAATAAGAAGCTTGCTTCATTTATTAGTGAATTAACTGGTTACTATTCAGCATTCATTGTATCATCAAATGATTTTGCGTATGTTTATAAGCTTGAAATAGTTCCTTTAAAGGAAAATGAAGCAGTATTATTAATTGTTACTTCAACTGGAGTTGTTCAATCACAAAAGGTAATTATACCAAAGGGGTATAAAATGGATGACTTGATGCGTATAATATCAATGTTTGATACAGCAATGTATGGTCATTCTGTTTATGAGATAAGAGATATTTTATCAAAGGAAGCAGCTAAGCCTCGTATTAGACAAATGGTTGATTTCCAAGATGATATATTGAATTTTATGATTAAAGCATTTACTAGATTCTTAGATAAGGAAACTGTTGATTCTGGATTATCTAAATTGTTTAATCAACCTGAATTCCAAAATCATGCTGAAATGCAAAAAATTTTACAGGCAATCGATAGTGAGGTTATGAAAAACTTTATTCAAAGCCAAGATGGTGGATTAAAGATTCATATCGGTAAAGAAAATCTATGTAATGGTTTAGAATCATGTACTATAATAACTATTCCATATTATATTAATGATAATGAATATGGAACGATACTTTTAGTTGGTCCTACTAGAATGAATTATCGTGGTGTAATTCCATTACTTGAATATGTAGCTAAGAGTATGCAAAAATTAAATGATAGGTAGGTGCTAATTTTGGCTGAAGAAGTAAAAAATGAAGAATTAAAAGAAGAAAATAAGCCTGAAGCTGAGGTTGAAGCTGAAGTGAAAAAAGAAGCTGAGCCTGAAACTAAGAAGGAAAAAAGAAATAAAGAAAAAGAAAAGTTTGATAAGCTAGAGAAGAAATATCTTGATGATATTAAAAAGCTTGAGGAAGACAATAAGAATCTTCGTAATGAATATTTGAAATGTCTTGCAGAGGTTGAAAATACTAAGCGTAGATTAAAAGAAGAATCTATTAAGGACAGAAAGTATGCTTCTCAAAAGGTTGTTGGAGAATTAATAAATCCAATTGATATGCTTGTTAAGATTATTGACATGCCTGCAAGTAGTCCTGAGGTTCAAAATTATCAAATTGGTTTTAAAATGATTGCGAATCAATTAGTTGATATTTTAAAGGCTGAGGGATTAGCTCCAGTTAAGGCGTTAGGAGAAAAGTTTAATCCTGCCTTTATGCAAGCAGTTGAAACAAAAGAGGATTCTGAAAAGGATGATGAAATTGTTTTAAGTGTTATGCAAGAAGGATATATGTATAAGGATAGAGTTTTAAGACCAGCAATGGTTGTTGTAAATAAGAAAAATGTTGAAAAGAAAGAGGAAGATTAATTATGGCATCAAATAAGGTTATTGGTATCGATTTAGGTACTACAAATTCATGTGTATGTGTTATGGAGGGTAGTGAAGCTAAGGTTATCCCTAATGCTGAAGGTGTTCGTACTACTCCATCTGTTGTAGCATTTAAGGGTGATGAAATTCAAGTAGGTGATGTTGCAAAGCGTCAAGCTATTACAAACCCTAATACAGTTTCATCAATTAAAAGACATATGGGAGATAATAATTACCGTGTAGATATTAATGGTAAGAAATATACTCCACAAGAGATTTCTGCAATGATTCTTCAAAATTTAAAGAAGACTGCAGAAGCATATTTAGGTGAGACAGTTGATAAGGCTGTTATTACAGTTCCAGCTTACTTCAACGATGCTCAACGTCAAGCAACTAAGGATGCAGGTAAGATTGCAGGCTTAGATGTATTACGTATTATCAATGAGCCAACTGCAGCAGCATTAGCTTATGGTATTGATAAGACAGATAAGGAACAAACAGTTCTTGTATTTGACTTAGGTGGTGGTACATTCGATGTATCTATTCTATCACTTGCTGATGGTACATTCGAGGTTCTAGCAACTGCTGGTGATAACGTTCTTGGTGGTGATGATTTCGATAAGGTCATTATGGACTGGTTAGTTGAAGAATTCAAGAAGGAGTCAGGTGTTGATTTATCAAATGATAAGATGGCTCTTCAAAGATTAAAGGATGCAGCTGAAAAAGCAAAGAAGGATCTATCAGGTGTTACATCTGTTGAGATTTCATTACCATTCATTTCTATGAGCCCAACTTCAGGTCCATTACATTTAAATCGTACATTAACTCGTGCTAAGTTTGATGATTTGACTCGTCATTTAGTTGATCGTTGCTTAGGACCAGTTAGAAGAGCATTAAAGGATGCAAAGCTTACACCAAAAGATCTAGATCAAGTATTATTAGTAGGTGGTTCAACTCGTATTCCTGCTGTTCAAGAATTAGTTAAGAAAGAATTAGGTAAGGAGCCTAATAAGAGCGTTAACCCAGATGAGGTAGTAGCTATGGGTGCTGCTATTCAAGGTGGTGTATTAACTGGTGATGTTAAGGATGTATTATTACTTGATGTTACACCATTATCATTAGGTATTGAAACTCTTGGTGGTGTATTTACAGTAATGATTCAAAGAAATACAACAATTCCTTGTTCAAAGAGTCAAGTATTCTCAACTGCTGCAGATAACCAACCAGCTGTTGATATCCATGTATTACAAGGTGAGCGTCCAATGGCTGCTGATAACAAGACATTAGGTCGTTTCCAATTATCTGATATTCCTGCAGCTCCACGTGGAGTTCCTCAAATTGAAGTTAAATTCGATATTGATGCAAATGGTATTGTTAATGTATCAGCTAAGGATTTAGGTACTGGTAAGGAACAAAAGATTACTATTCAAGGTGGTTCAGGCTTAAGTGATGCTGAAATCGAAAGAATGGTTAAGGAAGCAGAAGAAAATGCTGCATCAGATAAGAAGCGTAAGGAGGATGCTGATTTAGTTAACGAAGCTAATCAATTAATCTTCCAAACTAAGAAGGCTTTAGGTGAATTAAAGAATGTTGATGATGCTGAAAAGACTCAAGCTGAAACATTATGCAGTGAGCTTGAAAAAGCATTACAATCTAATGATTTAGCTACAGTACGTGCTAAGAAGGAAGAACTTGAAAAGGTTGCTCAATCTATAGCAGTTAAGGCTTATCAACAAGCTCAGGAAGCTAATGGTGGAAACACTAATAACAACAATGGTGGCAGCACTAATAGTGATGGTACTGTTGATGCAGACTTCTCTGATGTTCAATAATTTTGAGGTATAATATTGAAGGGCTCGTATTGAGCCCTTCATTAACGACTTAAATGGGGTGTGATTATGGCGAAAAGAGACTATTATGAGGTACTTGGATTACAAAAAGGTGCTTCTCAAGACGAAATAAAGAAAGCTTATCGTACATTGGCAAAGAAATACCATCCGGATATTAATAAGGAACCAGGTGCTGAAGAGAAGTTCAAGGAAATTAATGAGGCATATGACACCTTATCTGATGAGCAAAAAAAAGCTAGATACGATCAATATGGATTTGATGATCCAACTCAAGGCTTCAGTGGTGGTCAAGGCTTTAGTGGCTTTGGCGGTCAAGGCTTTGGCGGCTTTGATGATATAATTAACCAATTCTTTGGTGGTGGCGCTAGACGTTCTAATGGTACATCTCCACAACAGGGTGCTGATGTTGAAAAGCAAATGAATATTTCATTTGAGGACGCAGTATACGGCTGTAAAAAGAAAGTTAGACTTACTGTTGATGAGGAATGTATCCATTGTGGTGGAACTGGTGCTGAAACTAAGAATGATATTCATATATGTCCAAAATGTAAAGGACGTGGACGTGTTATTATGCGTCAACAAACTATTTTTGGCTATACAAATGTAGAAACTAACTGCCCAGATTGTGGCGGAAAAGGTAAAGTTATTACTAAGAAATGTCCAGAATGTAATGGTAAAGGACGTGTTCGTAAGACTAAGGATGTAGAGGTTACTATTCCAGCAGGAATGCAAACAGGTATGACATTACGTATGGAGGGCTATGGTGAAGCTGGTATTAATGGCGGACCTAATGGCGATTTATATATTACATTTAATGTTGGAGAGCATCCAAACTTTAAGCGTGATGGATTAGATATCATTTTAACAATACCTCTAAGCTTTACACAGGCTGCATTAGGTGATACTATTGAGGTACCTACTATTGATGGTAATGTATCATTAAAGATTCCAGCAGGTACTCAGCCAGGCACAAAGCTAAGAATGCGTGGTAGAGGTACTAAGAACCCTAAGGGTGGAATGACTCGTGGAGATCAAATTGTTATTTGTAATGTAGTAGTTCCTACTAACCTTTCAAGTGAGGAAAAGAGAATTATTTTAGAACTTGAACAATGTGAGAAAAACGAGAAAAAGTCTCCATGGGAAAAGTTTAAGGGATTATTCAAATAATATAAATTATAATAGAAGCTCATCTAAGAGTATTATACTTAAGGATGAGTTTTTTTATATTTTATTAATACTAAATTGATAAAAATAGCTTTTCTTTTAATTGATTATTTCCAAATATTAAGATTTAATGGTATTTTCCTTGAATAAGTATTTGAAAATTGTTATAATATTTTTAGATTTTTTTTAGGAGGATTTGTTATGGAACAAAATCAATTTGAAGGTTTAGAAGAAATTGAAACTGAAAACAATTATATTCCTGAAGATAAGCCAAAGAAGGAATATGAGAAATTATTAGGATATGAACGTAGCCGTCAAGACTATGAAAAGGCTGTTAATTTAGTTAAGTTTGGTTGTTTTAAGCAAGAACAAAAGCCAACTGTAGACTTTTCAAAGCTTGAAAAGGTAAATTCTGAAAAGAAATATAAAAAGACTTATGATCTTTATAGAAATTTAGAAACTATGGAATTAGTTTTTATATTACCACTTGTTGAAAATAATAAGGGTGATGTTGATGAGAGAAAGGATCTTAAGCCATATGCTTATGATGTAATCACAACTGAAGCTATGGATAATGAAACATATGAAATGGTAGTTAAAGCTGCTAAGAATAATTTAAGAAACCCATTATTCATTGCCTATAAGGGTGGAGTTATTGCTTACGTTGTTACTTTAGTAATTCTATTATATGTATTAATTTATAATTTTGTTGCTTATATTATTGGCGGCAGTGATTTCTTCCAAAGCTTAGCATTATCTCTATTCTATACAGGCACATTTATTGTTGGTGAAATTATTGCTACATTTGTTTTAATTATTGCGAAAATCAAATTAGAAAAATATAAGGAAAACTAATATGCAAAAGTACTTCATTACACCTGAAAATTTAAAGAACAATATTATTACTGGTGATGATTGTCATCATATTAGTGTTGTAATGCGTTTTAGAATTGACGATAAGGTATTAGTAAGCGATGGAAATAAAACTTATTTAGTAGCTTTAAAATCAATATCTAGTGATGAGGTATCATTTGAAATTATAGAAGAAAAAATCGGCAATGTTGAGTTGCCGGTTTTTGTGTCTATTTTCCAAGGATATCCAAAGGGAGATAAGATTGAGGACATTATTAAGCATGGTACAGAGCTTGGTGCTTCTTTATTTACTCCTACAATAATGAAACGTTCAATATTCAAATTAGATCCTAAAAAGAAAGAAAATAAATTAATCAGATTTAATAAAATAGCTAAAGAGGCTGCTGAACAAAGCTTTAGAGCTTTTGTTCCGTTAGTTGATGATATTATAGAGCTAAAGAAAATAGATTTCTCTTCATATGATTATAAAATATTATGTTATGAAGAGGATGCAAAAAATAATGAGCTTAAAAATTTCAAAAAAATAGTTAGCTCATTAAAGGAAAATGATAGAGTCGCTTTGGTAGTAGGACCTGAGGGTGGAATTGATGATTCTGAGGTTGAATACCTAAAGAATCTAGGCTTTGTTACCTGTGCTTTAGGCCCTAGAATTTTACGAACTGAAACTGCTGCCTTTTATTGTTTAAGTGCGATTAGCTATGAAATGGAGTTAAAAAAATGATAAATGTTGGATTTATAACTTTAGGCTGTAAAGTTAATATATATGAATCAAATGCTTTAAAGAATGAGCTTTTAGCTAAGGGCTTTACTATAAAGGAAGCAGATGAGGATTGTGATGTTTATATTATTAATACCTGCTCTGTTACTAATATGGCTGATGCTAAAAGCCGTAAGATGATTCATAAATGCATTAAAATGAATCCTGAGGCTATAATTTGCGTTATGGGTTGTTATGCTCAAACTAATCCTGAGGCTACTTCAATTGAGGGTGTTGATATTCTTGTTGGTAATGGTAATAAGAAGGATGTTGTAGCTCAAATTGAAAAAATGCTTAATGAGCCTAAGCATGAGAAATACGTTAATATATTAGATATTCTAGAAACTCATGAATATGAGCCATTAGATGTTACTTCATATGATCATACAAGAGCGTTTGTAAAAATTGAGGATGGCTGTGAGAATTTCTGTACTTATTGTATTATTCCATTTGCTAGAGGTCCTATTAGATGTAAAAAAGCTGATGATGTAATTGAGGAGCTAAGAAGAGTTACAGGTGAGGGCTATTTAGAGGTCGTATTATCTGGTATTCATACTGGTAAATATAAGGATGGAGATACTAATCTATCTAAATTAGTTAAAAGAATTTTAAATGAGGTTCCTGAATTAAAAAGATTAAGATTATCTTCAATTGAAATTAATGAAATTGATGATGATTTTATTGAATTAATGAGAGAAAATAAGGTTATTGCTAATCATTTACATTTACCTCTTCAGGCTGGTTCTGATAAGATTTTAGCTAAAATGGAAAGAAGATATGATAAAGCATATTTTTTAGATAAGGTTAATAAAATTAAAAACGCAAGACCAGATGTATCGTTAACTACTGATGTTATAGTAGGCTTCCCATATGAAGAGGAAGAGGATTTTAGAGAAACAATGGAATTTTGTAAGAAAATTGGATTCTCTAAGCTTCATGTTTTCCCTTATTCAATGAGAAGAGGTACTAAGGCTTCAGAAATGCCTCAGATTAGAGATGACATAAAAAAAGATAGAGCGAAGAGGTTAATTGAACTATCAAATACTCTTGAGGATAATTATTACAGTACTCAAATAAATAAGAATTTTGATGTTATAGTAGAACAAAGAGTAACTGATCTTCTAATGATTGGACATACTTCTAATTTCTTACAGGTTCATTTACCTTTAGATGAGTCTTTAATTCGTAAGCAGGTTAACATAACTGTTACTGAATATAAGAATGGAAAGATATATGGTAAAATTATAAAATGATTTTTTGAAAAAAATATTATTTTTCAAAAAAATATCTAAAAAAGTAAAAAAAAGAGTAAAAAAATCTTTACAATTTTTATTTCATTTGATATAATGTCATAGGAATTCGTCCTTGGAAGGAGGCTTAGTTATGCCAAAGATTGTTGTACGTGAAAAAGAAAGCATCGAAGATGTATTACGTAGATTCAAACGTGATGTATCAAGATCTGGTAACCTTCAAGAGGCGAAGAAACGTCAATACTACTTGAAGCCTAGCGATGTTCGTAAGCAAAAGCGTCAAGAAGCAAGAAAAAAATATAAGTAAGATATAGGGGGCTAGTATGTCCCCTTATTTTTTTAGGAGGGTAATTACATGAAAATATTTATGATGGGTGATTCAACAATGAAGTTCAATAATATCCTTACCTATCCACAAACTGGCTGGGGTCAGGTTGTTGAGCTATTTGTTACAGAAGGAGTAACAGTTGTTGATTATGCTGAAAATGGTAGAAGTACTAAAAGTTTCATTTCAGAAGGAAGATTTGAAAGAATTCTTAATGAAATGAGTGAGGGTGATTATGTAATATGTCAATTTGGTCATAATGATGAGAAGAAGAATGATCCAACTAGATATACTGAGCCTTATGGTGAATATCAAAAAAATTTAGGCTATTTTCATGATGAGGTTATTAAGCGTGGTGGACATATTGTTTATGCAACATCTATAACAAGACATAAATTTATTGATGGTAAATGTATTAATTCTCATGGAGAATATCCGAAGGCTATGCTTGATTTTTGTAAGGAAAATAATTATACATGTATTGATTTGAATAAGCTTACTATTGATTTATATAATGAATTAGGAGAAGAAGCATCAAAGAAGTTCCATATGATTTTTCCAGCTAATAAATTTTCAACATATTTAGAGGGTAAGGATGATCATTCTCATTTAGTTTATGAGGGCGCTATCGCAATTGCTGAATTATTTGTTAGAGCTATTTATAAAACAAATGATCCTATTAAAAAGCTATTCTTAGATTTAGATGTAACTCCAGAGATTGACTGGGCAATGCTAAAGGACTAATATGACTGCCTTTTTCTTTAGTATGAGCTATAATCCTACAGATTTTAATATTATTGATTTAAAAATAGATGGAAATAATTTATTAATGAAGGTATCAATGACTACCTATATTGAACTAATAGCTAATGGCTATAGACCTGAGATGGATATATCTCAAATTAAAACGTTTATTTTTAAATCAGTTATAGGACTAAAGACTTTAAATAAACCTTATACTATTAATAATATTTTTTATGATACTAAGCTTCATTTAGTTATTAATAATTGCGATTTTGTAGTAAATAATGATAATATTGATATCGAATAATTCAAAATGAGGAAAATATCCTCATTTTTTGTTTTTTTTAATCTTGTAAAATGAATATAAAAGTCATATAATATATGCGCTTATGGGACCTATTAAGGCCTAGAAAGAAAGGAAAAATAAATATGAAAAACAGTATTAAAATTAAGCGTTTAGTTGGTATATCAACTTTATGCGCAATTGCATTCGTATTGCAATTTTGGATTAGTGGAGTACTTCCTAAACTACCAATTGGTGGAGGTACAGCAATTAATTTAGCTTTAATTCCAGTTGTTGTGGGAGCTATATTATATGGCCCTGAAGGTGGTTTATCAGTTGGAATTTTCTTAGGTGCAGTTACATTATTACCAGGACAGGGTGCAGAAGGCTTTTATGTTAATTGGTACATGACAATACTTGCTATTGTGCTTTGTTTATTAAAAACAGGACTTGCAGGCTTTGTTTCTGGTTGGTTATTTAGAATATTTAGTAAGAAGAACTTTATTGTTGGCATTTTTGCAGCTTCTATGATTGCTCCTATTGTTAACTCAGGTACATTCTTATTATTATATGGAATATTAATTTTTATAATGACTGGTGAAGCATATGGTGTTACATTTGTAGCTACAGCGGCAGCTATTTGGATTGCATTCTTAGTTGAACTTGCTCTTAATATTATTTTAGCACCTTCGATTGCATCAGTTGTTAAAATTTTAGCGAAGAACCATTCATTAGGCTTTTCAAATGATTTCTCTAAGATTATTTCTGAAGAGAATGTAGAAGAAATAGAAGCAATATAGGATAGAGGTATTTATATGATTTTATTAGTTGATGTTGGAAATACTAGTATAGTTTTTGGGTTGGCAGAAAATAATCAAATAAAGAAAACTTATAGATTTAAAACAGCTACTGATAAAACAGCAGATGAATATTATATAATGCTAAAGCCTGTTTTAGATTTATATGATGTTAAAGATGTAATTATTTCATCAGTTGTACCTATTGTTACAAGTGCGCTAAAAAAGATGTGTGAAAAATATATCAATCCTTCTCCTATGATTGTAGGACCAGGAATCAAAACTGGTATTCAATTAAAGGTTGATGATCCTAAAACAGTTGGGGCTGACATGATAGCTGATACTGCTGGAGCTATGAAGCTTTATAATGAAGCTATTATAGTTGATTTAGGTACTGCAACAAAATATATTTACGCTAAGAATAATATATTTTATGGCTGTAGTATCGCTCCTGGTGTAGCTATATCAATGAAGGCACTAGTATCTAATGCGGCCTTATTACCAAATATTGAGCTTGTTTGTCCAAAGAAGGTTGTTGCTACTGCAACAATTACCTGTATGCAATCTGGTGTAATCTTTGGTGCGGCTGCTCAGGTTGATGGAATGGTTGAAAGAATTAGGGATGAAATTAAAAATCCTAATATCCCTGTTTTAGCTACAGGTGGTCTTTCAAAGCTAATTGTGCCATTATGTAAGACTAATATAGAGCGTAGTGAGTTTTTAACTTTAGATGGTATGTATGAAATTTATAAAAAGAATGTAGCATAGAAATATGCTACTTTTTTGATAAGGAGAAAAAATGATTGGATTATATATTATATTAGGTTTAATTGTTTTATTTTTAGTATTAATTATTATTAGTTTTTTTATTCATTCCATAACTTTTGGTAAAAGATATGAGGCTAATCCTTTAATTAGATTATATACTAAAGAAGAATTTAATTTAAAATCCACTCCACTAGAGATTAAATATAAAAATGAAAGAATTAGAGGAAATTTATATAATTATGATAATTATGATACTAATAAGCTAATTGTCTTTTGTCATGGTATGTTGAGTGACCAAAATTCTTATTTACAGGATATTGAATATTTTTGTAGAAATAATTATCAGGTATTTGGCTTTGATTATATTGGAGTTTCTTCTTCTACAGGTAAGAATATAAAAGGACTTGGTAATAGCTTAAAATCGTTAGATATAGTAATATCATATTTAAAGCTTAATTATCCTAATAAGGATATATATGTTGTAGGACATTCCTGGGGTGGATATGCTACAACTAATATAGTCTCATTACATCCTGATATTTTAGGAATTGTAGCTATGGCACCATTTATAAGTACTTATTCCTGTTTAATGAATTTTATCCCTAAAGGATTACGTTTTTTAGCTCCATTTATTTATTTTATAGATTATCTAAAGAATGGAAAATATACTACCTATAAGACTAAGGATTCTTTAAAAAATTATAAAGGTAAAGTTATGCTATTGGCTTCAAAGGATGATCCTATGATTAGCTATGATAAAAATACTGGCTATATTAAACATATTTATCCTAATTTTAGTTATTTAATATTTGATAAAAAGGGACATAATCCTAATTACACTAATGAGGCTGTAATTAAACTTAAGGATTTTCAAAATAGTATTAAAACTATATCTAAAAATAAAATGGTTGATTATATGAATAGTATTAATTTCCATGAGCTTGGAGAGCTTGATTCTAATGTTATGGATAAAATTATTGACTTTATAAAATAATAATTCTACAATGTGTATTTAGATCTAATTTCGCTATTGTTGGTGTTTCTTTATCTGAGTCATTATCTCATGGAAGAAGTGAACCGGTAGCACTTGCTGCAGTTATTTCAGCTATTTCTATTCCTTTATTTAATATATTAGCTATTATTTCTTTATCAATATTTATTAAGGATGGAGATAATAAGGTTAGTGTTAAATCTATTTTAAAAAAGATTGTTACTAATCCATTAATTATTGGTGTATTTTTAGGTATTATCTTTTTAGGTGTTCGTGCTTTATTAACTATTGGTAGAGATACTCCATTATTTACGATTAAGGATAATGTACCATTCCTATATACAACTATTAATAATTTAAAGCTTGTCGCATCTCCACTTGCGTTATTAGCTCTTGGTGGTGAATTCAAGTTTAGTGCTATTTCTAGATTAAAGGGTCAAATTATTGCAGGTACTTTAGGACGTGTTGTTATAGCTCCTGCTATATGCTTAGTCGTAGCTTATTTCCTAAATAAAAATGGTAACTTCTTTGAAATGAGTAATTTAATTTGTTTCCCAGCTTTAATTTCATTATTTGGTACTCCTGTTGCTGTATCATCAGCCCCAATGTCAGCTGAAATGAATAATGATGAGGAGCTTGCTGGTCAGCTTGTTGTTTGGACCTCTATATCATCAGCATTTACTTTATTTATTATTATATTTATTTGTTCATCTATTGGAGTTTTTGCGATTTAATACTAAGTGTACTTCGGTACACTTTTTCTTTTTTATAAATAAATTATTATGTTTAATTTGATAGTATTTTTAAAAATATTATTATATAATATAGGAAAAAGATGTAGTCTATGAGAATTGATGAATTAAGCAGTTTAATAGTTAAAATAACTATTATCAAATAAATAAAGTATTGAATACATCTTATAAAAAGCTTTTAAAGGAAAAAGAAAGAACTTGATTTAGAGATTGTTATTAACTAATGCTAATTAAAAAAGAAAATAGTTAATTAGGATGAATTATTTTTTAATCCCTAAATTTATATAATATGCTAAAAGATAAGACAAAATTGAGATTTATCTGTAGTCATATTATAAAGGAAGTAATGGCTATTAATAAAGCTAAATATAATAAAAATGGTGATTCTATTAGCTTATTAAATTATTTAATTTTATTCCTGATAAAAATAGAGGAAAAACTATTAATATATAAGTATTTAGTTAATAAATATAATATAAAAATAAATGAAATGAAAATATTTAAAAAATATTTTGAATAAAAATTGAAACTTAAAAATAGGAGGATTTATAATGGTTGAAAGATGTTATGTCATGGTAAAGCCTGGCTTTACTGATTCAAAATTAATTAAAAGAGTAATAGAGGTATTAGAATCAAAGGGTGTTAAAATGGTTGATTTTGCTTATATTTACTATGATGATGAATGTGCTAAGCTTCATTATACTGAAAAGAGTGGTAAGCCATATTATATGGAATTAGTTAATTATATTACAAGTGGCAAATCATTTGGTATGATCTATGAGGGAAATGATGCGTTAACTATTTGTAGAAATACAGTTGAGGAATTACGTCATACTCTACCTAAGGAATTTAATTTGAAAACAGATGTAATGAGAAATATATTACACTGTTCAAGTAAAACTAAGGTAGGAGATACTATGCTTGAGCTTGATACACAGCGTGAGATTGCGTTATTTTATTATTTAAAGAAGAAGCTAATATAATGAAAGAATCAAAGAATTTTATAAAGACAATATTATTATCAGTATTATTAATGGCTTTAGCTATAGGAATATTTTTCTTAACTAAAACTGAATGGGATAATTATAAAATTGTATCCTGTGTTATTGTTTCAATATGGTCAATCTTTTTACCTGCTAGCTATCGTTTTGGTTTTTTAGAGATTAAATCATATTTAAAGAGTGGTTCTTATAATCAAATAGTATTTATTGCTATATACATAATAGAATTATTATTACTTCCTTTAGCTTTAGCCCCTCTTTTCTTTATTCGTTATTTTTTAAATAATTATAAGTATTATAATAAGGATTAATCATTATTGGTTAATCTTTTTAATTTGTAAAATTAGCTATATTATTGTATAATCAACCTGTATTTTAGTAAGGATGGATATTATGGATAGTAATAAAATATATATTTATAATTTTACTAATGTATATAGAGAAGAATCATTTTATAAAAATGATAATTTTAAGTTTATTGATTTATCTAATATTTCATCTACTAGATATATACTAGGAGATGAAGGGTATTTAAATATTAAAAAATATTTCACTAAAAAGGAATTAAATGGAATTCATTTTATTGATTCAGGAGATTATCATTATTTAACAAAGTTATTTTGTGATTTAATAGATTATGATTTTTCTTTAATAGTATTTGATCATCATTCTGATATGAAGGATGATGATTTTATTAATTGTATAACCTGTGGTAATTGGATTAATCATGTAAAGAATAATAAATTTTTAAAGAAAATTATTATTGTAGGTCCAAAGGTAGAAACTAAGGGGATAATAAATAATATTACAGAGAGTAATATTATTAATGCTTCATCGCTAGAGGAGGCTAAAATGCTTATTAGTGATTATCCTGTTTATATTTCTATAGACAAGGATATATTAGATAATAGTGTTATTGATACTAATTGGGATCAAGGATTATTAAAGGAAAATGATTTATTAAAGGCTATAGATATTATATTTAATAATGATCGAGTTATTGGAATAGATATTTGTGGTGAATGTGAAGAAAATATTTCTTATTATAACGAAATAAAAAAGGATGATAAAATCAATAGTGATTTTATTAATGAAATAGAAATTGATTTAAAGGAGAATGAGAATGAAGGTTAATAATAGAAAGATATATCTATCTAATGAAATAAATGATGAATTAAAAGAAAGAACCTTACATATTGATGATGGAGTGAGAGATGATAGACTGATTCCAGAGGGGGTTAAGTTCTCTTTAGATTTTAATCGTAATACTGTTAAGAGAATTAATCGATTAATGGATTTTTTGAAAACTGGAACAGATGATGAACTTGAAAGCTATTTTAAAAATAGTAAGGAGATAATGGATTTATCTAGTAGCTATAATGGATTAATGAAATATTCTCCTAATAATAGCTATTTTGACTTATATTTTGTTGAGGTTAGAAAAAGATTATCATCTGATGAATATAAGCTTTTATATTTAGCATCAAAGGATAGTAGTATTAGTGATAGAAATATAAAAGAGGATTTAGATAGAGTACATGAATGGAAAAGAGAATATGTACCTACTGAGAATCAAAAAAGAATTGCTTCTAGTAATAAATATAACGTAGTATTAGGTGCGGCTGGTACAGGTAAGACTGATGTTGCGATTAATTCCTATATTAATCATGCTTCTATAGATAATATTAAGAGCTTTTCTATTAGAGATGATTCTTTTATTACCTATTCTGAAAAGTTAGCATCCTATGTAACATATGAAATAGATAATTTTTGGGATGATATAAAAAATCCTATTTGTAAGAATGTTTTTACTACTAAGGATTTCTTTTTAGAGGTTTTAGGATCTAGTAATATTAATATTCCAGGTTATTATTTAATTAATGGTATATATTCATTAACTAATGATAAAAAGCTTAATAGTAATGATTTATTAAAGAATAGAATAGTAAATTTAAATAGCTTTTATAATTGGATGAATAATGGATATGATTCTTTAAATAGAAGCTATGTACCTTTATTAAATGAAATTATAGAAAAAAATGGTAGTGATTATCCTTATTTATTCTTTAGAGGTATCTATAAGGGTAAGATTATTAATAAAGCTAGGGATGAAGAAATTATTGAATTTTTTAGTTCCTCATTTAATATATCAAATAACGAAAGTAATGAGCTTAAGAGCTTATTAGATGATTATGTTGATTTTACTGAAGAGCCTGGATATGAAACATTTAAAGCTTGGTTTAATGTCGCAATTAAAAGATATAATCAAATGTTTAAGAGAATTAATTCTCGTTTTAGTGATTTAGATACTCTTTATGAGACATTTAATACTTATTATGATTTTGCTAATCCAGTAAGAGAAAATAAGAAGGTATTAGATTATTATCCTTTGTTTAAGAGAGAACTTATGCTTATAGAAGGATATAGAGGTAATACTAGAAAAGACTTTGAAAAGGAAATAGAGGTCTTATATGAGGTTTCAAAGGCTTTTCAGTCTTATATGGATAAGAATCATTTATATGATGATAATGATTTAGCATATTTTGTTATTGAAAATATTGATTATATTTTAGATAAGGGTATTTTTAGAAATATTATTGTTGATGAGTTTCAGGATATGACTGAACGTCAAATTCACACTCTTGTTAGATTATCATATAAAGATGATAATTATGGAGCTATTCATATCTTTGGCGATTTTGAACAAACTATTAATCCTACCTTCCTACAGCAAGAGAATATTGAAACTATTTATATGGTTAACGGAATTAATGATTATGAGAAGCAAATACTTAATTCTACCTTCCGTTATTCAGAAGCGATTTGTCGTGAGCTTGAGGCATTAAGAAAAAAAGGTAAGGAATTGTTCGGCACTGAGGGTGAAGGAAGCTATTTACCTTTAGTTAGTAATAAGAACAGAGATTTTGAAACAAGTGGTAATTTAGTTACTGATTGGAGTATTGCAGAAGAAATATTAGATAGTATTAGTAAGGCTAAAAATGTTCAAAATATTATGTATATTACCTCTGATAATGAATCTAAGAAAGAGCTTATTAATAAATATAGGATTGATCCTGAAAAGGTATTTACTATTAGTGAATCTAAAGGTAGAGAAGAGGATTTTGTTATAGTATATAAGATTTGTTCTAGTAAGAGTAAGGAATATGAAAGCTTATTTAGTGATGATTATTCTTATTCTCGTGCTGCAAGAATATTTTATAATCAGCTTTATGTAGGTATTACTAGATGTAGAACTAATTTCCTAGAGCTTGAGGATGAGAATATCCTAGGAGAATATACTTTAGGAGTATTAAAAAAGCTTATTTCTCCTTTATTAAAGGAAAATGTAGGATTATTCTTAGAGGAGCTTTTATCTCAAAAGGTTAATTATTATTTTAGAGCTAGAGATTCTTTTAGAAATTTAGATTTTTTAGCTACAGAGGAGAATTTGACATTCTATTCTAAAGAGGATTATGATAATTTAAAGGATGCGTTAGCCTATATTAAGGATTATTCTCTAAATAAGGGTTCTATTGATAAGCTTATTAATCTTGCTGATTCATATAAAAGAAAGAATCGTTTTGATTTAGCTAGAGTTATTTATACTGTATTAGATAATTTAGATATGCTTATTACTTTAGATTTAAGAGAAGGAAATAATATAGAAAAGTATAATGATTCTGATATTAGTAGAATTATTATTAATTCAAAAAATATGTTAAATGATGATGATATTTCCTGCTTTAATGAGCTTGGCTATTTCAAAAGAAAAAAGGAAGCTTTAGAAAAGAAAATATCAAATATCAGAATAGGAGCTTAGTATGGTTATAAATGTAGAAGAGGCTTATAAGCTTGAGGGCTTAGATAATTATATTGATGAAAAAGAAAAAAGCCTAAATGAATGTATTAATAAATATAATGAATTAGTTCGTAAGCATCAATTATTTTTACATGATTATGAGGAAAATATTAATTCATTATCATTAGATTTAAATAAAAGACTTGAGTCTATTTATAATTTAATTGATTCTTTTGAGGTTAGTTATAAGTCATTAAGTAGTGAAATAGCTACTCTTGAACATGAATTATTAAGAATAAGTAATATTTATGATGGAGATGAATCTAGTCTGATTGAAGCTAAGCTTATTAGTAAGCTTAATTCAATGCTAGATAAATCTAAAAATAGCTTTAATCAATTATTAGATAGCTATTTAAAAAAATATAGTGATACTAGAGATTTATTAACTAAATCTATTAATAAGCTTACTAAATTAAAAAATAGAGATATAAGATAATTAATAATAAAATGAATAAGAATATTGTACTAGAGGATTTTACATTAAAGATTCATTAGTTGATTCTCTAACTGTTATATTTTTGGTTTAGTGGCTATTATATTAGGTAATAGTGTTATCTTTATTATAGGAGCTTCTATTACCTTTATTTCAGGATTATTAAAGGGAAAATAGTAGCTTTAAAAAGAAAATATTTGGGCTTTATTTTTGTAAATGAGATATTTATGCCTTTAGGCTTTGTTGTTATGATAGTAGCCTTTGTATTAGATTGTATTAATAATGATATGAGTGTTTTCTTTTATTCATTATTAAATCCTTTTTCTTTAGTATTTTTAGGTATTGGCTTAATAGGCATGATATGGTTATTTTTTCTATTAAGCTAGATTCTAGTGATTTAAAAAGTAATTGGATTGAACAATTATGCAAAGTTTTTAGTCAATTAAGCTTTTTTATAGGCTTTTTACTTGCTTTTTATTGAAATAAAGTTAATTATGTATTAAAAATCACTTTTATTTGTTGAATTTTAAATTATATGGTATAATCACAAAATATAAGAAGGTGATATAATGCTAATTGAATATGAGATAAATGCAATAGGTATTATTATTGATATTTTTTTAATAGCGTTATGTTGTCTTAATTCTACTATAGATAAAAATAGAAGAAATGGTATATTTATTTGTGCAGTATTATTATTTATTGTTTCTACATTAGCTAATATTAAAAGCTATATTATGAACAATAATATTTATAATACTAGTATTATATTAACCTTAATTCAATCTATTTGCTTCATGATTACACCTATGCTACCATGTTTATTATTAGTTAACTATACTAATGTTAAGATAGGCTATAAGATAGCTTTTTTAGTTCCAATAATAGTTAATTTTATATTATGTATTACTACTAATTTTACTCCAATATTATTTGGATTTACTAATGAGCTTTTGTATGTAAGAGGAACATTATATATAGTACCCGTTATTATTGCTTGTATTACTTTGATGTTTTCTCTTCATTATTTAGCTACTAAAGCTAATTATTTATTATTATCAGATAATATATTTTTAATTGTAATATTATCTACAAGTGCGTTATGCTTTTTATTTGAACGAATATTTGATTTTTCATATTTCTTTTATAATGTTTCATCAGTTTGTTTATTAGTTTATTTTGCTGCAATTAATGGATTTGAATGTCGTAAGGATGTATTAACTAAGACATTTAATAGAAATTATTTAGAATCATATTTACCTAAAATTGAAAAGAAGAGTGCAGTATTATTAATGCTAGATTTAAATAATTTGAAAAAATTAAATGATTCTTTAGGTCATTTGAATGGTGATATGATGATTGTTAAGCTAGCATCAACATTGATTTCTTGTTTCGGAGATAAAGGGAGAATATTTAGATATGGTGGCGATGAATTTTTAGTTGTTGTTACTAATTATAAGTATTTTGATGAAATAGATGATTTTATTAAAAGGTTTAATGAACTATCAAAGTTGGAAGGTATTAGTGTTGCCTATGGATATAGTATGTATATACCTAATGAAAATACAATTGAATCAGCAATAAAGGAAGCAGATAGTAATATGTATTCATTTAAGCGTGAGATGAAGGTGTGCTAATATAGCATGTCTTTTTTTTGTTAATTTTATAAAATTGTTTCTTAAGTTTAAAAATAGTTATATAATGATAACTAAAGGAGATGATATTATGGCATGTACAACAATATTAGTTGGAAAAAATGCTAGTAATGATGGTTCTACTATGATAGCTAGAAATGATGATGGTCATTTTGATGTTAAAAAGCTTATTGTAATGGAGCCTAAGAATAATAAATATAAAAGTAAGATTTCTCATTTAGAGCTTGAATTACCAGAGAAAGGATATAAATATACTGCTTGTCCTAGCGTAGATACTAAAAATGGTATTTGGGCTGCTTGTGGTATTAATGAAGTTAATGTCGCAATGACCGCAACAGAAACTATTACCTCTAATCCTAGAGTTATGGGAGCTGATCCATATGTAGTTTATGATAAGAAGAATCCTGGTGGACTTGGAGAAGAGGATTTAGTTGTTGTAGTATTACCATATATTAATAGCGCTAGAGAAGGTGTTATTAGACTTGGAGAACTATTAGAAAAATATGGTACTTATGAGCCTAATGGTATTGCGTTTTCTGATAAGGATGAGATATGGTGGTTAGAGACTATTGGTGGTCATAACTGGATAGCTAGAAAAGTAGATGATAATGAATATGTTATTATGCCAAATCAATTTGGTTTGGATAAGTTTGATTTTAATGATGCTTATGGTGAAAAGAAAGAAAATATGTGTTCAGGTGGATTAAAAGATCTAGTTGATAAATACCATTTATCATTAAATAATGATGGTAATTTTAATCCACGTTTAGCGTTTGGTAGTAATAGTGATGCTGATCATGTTTATAATACTCCAAGAGCTTGGTATATGGCTAAATATTTTAATCCTAGAAGCTATAAATGGGAAGGAGATAATGCTGATTATACTCCTATTTCTGATGATATTCCTTGGTCACTTGTACCAGAGCGTAAGATAACTGTTGAGGATGTAAAATATATATTATCATCATATTATCAGGGTACAAAATATAACCCTTATAATAAGGGAGATGATCCTGAAAAGGGAATTTATCGTCCTATAGGTATTAGTAGAACTGGTATGATGGCAATATTACAGCTTAGAGGCTATATGCCAAAGGAGCTAGAAGCAGTAGAATGGATTTCATTTGGTTCTAATGCTTTTAATATTTCTCTTCCTATTTATACTAATACTGATAGTATTCCTAAATATTTAAGTAATGTTACCTTAAATATTTCTTTAGATAATTTATATTGGAATAATAGAATTATTCAGGCTTTAGCTGATAGTAACTATAAATCTAGTATTATTCAAATTGAAAGATATCAAAATAGAGTATTTAATAAGGGACATCAAATTTTAAATGAATATGATGCTAAAATGATTAATAATAATGATTATTCATTAATAAACGAAGCAAATCAAAAGCTATGTAAAATGGCTAAAGAGGAAACAGCTAAGGTTCTTAAAGAGGTATTAAATATATCAAGTGAAAGAATGACTAATGGCTATAATAGAAGTGATAATTAAAATATAATAAAAAATCTCCTATTAATTAAATCAATAGGAGACTTTTTTATTATATTAAATATTTTTAATCATAATAAGTAAATAGGGGCGGCTCAATTTTCTTTTAAGGTTATGGCTCAATTTCGTGTTTACAAATGCATTTACATTCCCAAAATAATTATTGCACACTTTGAAAATGCCGAGATTATTCATAGAGAGAGCGCCCCCCAAAAAAAGTATATAGTTTCTATTTCTCCTAATAACGATAGATAAGGCACGACCTAGAAAGTCGTGCTTTGCTTTTTGCCTTGTAAAGAGCCGTTTTATTGATTTTTTTGGTGAAAAATGCTAAAATATCAAAAATGATCCAAGATTTATACAATATGCTACTTGTGGTTGGTTGTTTTAATTTTTATATTTTATTATAATGATTGTGCATAATGCAAGAGAACCAGAGAGTGAGGACTATATTATGACAGTTGGCGAAAGAATACAAGACTTACGAAAGAAGAAAGGCTACTCGCAAGAGAAGTTGGCAGCCCATTTGAATATGTCTCGTCAGGCGGTTGCAAAATGGGAACAGAACGTATGTGAGCCGAGCCTTGATTGTTTAAACTCTATGGCAGAATTATTTGAGGTTGATTTGGATTATTTAATTACCGGCAAAGTTGCCAAAGAAGAAAAAGCAGAAAGTGTTATCCACGAAAAAGAAACAACCATAATAAAAGAAAAAGACCACTTGTTAGATAAGAAAGATATTATCCTTTTGATAACGCTTGTTACTTCTACGGTTGCATTTGTTGGATTGTTTATTTACGCACTCTTAAATCCGCTATATTGGAATCAAAAAGATTCGTTCCTTTGGTGGTATATTCGTTTTTGGGTGTCAAGCGGAACTTGGTTTCGTATCTTTGTTCTTATCTCAACTTTCGGTATTGTTTCCTCGCTTCTAGTGTTTTTGAGAAGGAGGAAAAATAAATGATTTCAAAATTTGCTTTATTGCGACAACTTTGTTTTTAGGAGTGGGAATGACTGCTACGGCTGCTCCTGTAACAACAGAAAATGTTTTAGTTCAACCGGTTGAGAGATTGGACACAATTTCCGTAGCGAACTATGATGATTCATACATGGGTACTATTTTCTATCAACCAGTAGATGAAAGCAAAATTGAATATGTAAATAACTCAGTATCACGTTTATCAGAAACTGACGAAGTAGAAGAAGTTGACGTTGACGGAAAAGTTTTAGGTAAATATTTCTATGAAGTAGAAGAAGGAGTTGTAGGCGAAGGTTATTTAATCGGAACGAATTTTACAACAAACGAATATTTAGACAAAATGGTTGATGAAGCCAAAGAAGAACTTGAAAGCGGCAGTATTCAACGCGATTACCAAAACGCAAATGAACGTTCTATCGTGAGTATGACTATCGGTGATTCTTGGAAATCGGTTGTGTCTCAAAAATTTACTTGGAGTTTAGACTATGACGGAGTTCACTATGGAGACTACTCAGAATGGTATTCAAGTTTTAGAATCTTAACTAACAATTACCGTTATTATTTAATCGCACACGAAACATACGTTGCTCCAAATAATGATGATACTGATGATTTCAGAACAAGCAAGTTGATTTATAAATTCAACCCGAATAGTGACCAAATTCAATTAAGAGATTATCAACCTAAATCTAAAAATCCTGAAATGACAATTTCTTACGGCTCTGATTTGAGTGCTGAAATTGGCTCTGATTATTCAGCAAAAGTTAGTGCGGGAGTTTCTTCTTCATATTCAACGATTTTACAATCTCCAAAAGTATATGATAAAGGAAATATGGCGAATGACGAAGTAAATATTGAATTTGAATATGTTGATCCGTGGACTGAAGATGATCCTTGGTACTCATACAATATAAATCAATCAATGCAAACTGCAATCTATGTAATCAGAGAAAATCGTAGCAATGCTGCTTTGGTTGATATGTCTGATGTAAGAACAATTCAAATGGTTAGAGATGACTTTTGGTTTTGGAATGACAAGACAGTGAATTTCAATTATAATATTACATATACAATTTAGTTACAGTTCATTCGTAAATAGGTAAAAAATAAAACCAATGGAAAAACCCTACACAAAAATGACTTTGTGTAACCTTCCATTGGTTTTTTTTATGCTAAAACTGGTTTACCTGATAATATAGCTTTTATAGAATCTAAAATTGAAATTTTTCTTTTCTTCAATGTTAGAATATAACTTTTAATTTTACAATGATTCTTTGCACCTTCTAGTGATCTAAATTTTCCTAGTTTCTGTTTAATCTTTATACCACGTTGATTTGCTTCCGCATTGTTATTCGAGAAAGGAATCTTAAAATCATTTATAAAAAATAGTATTTCCTCTTTATGTTTTCCTTTCATTCTATTATATAATTTGAATTCCTCTTTATATATTATTTTTGATTCTCCTTCTAGTTCTTTTCCCCATAATTCAATCAGTTTGTCATACCTTTCTGGCGATTATCCTCAATTCAGCATAATCGTCAGAACGCGCAGCGAAGTCCCTGATTTTAGAAAGAAAAAACTTTTTATTTTGCGTTTCAGAAGTTGGTGTTGAGGTATCTACATTCATATATAGTATTGTAGAAACAGCAATAGCAAATCAACTAAATGTAAATGAATATTTAATATATGTATTTAATAATATGGCAAAAATTATAAAGAATTCAGAAAAAGATAAACTTGATGAAGAAACTGTTAGAAATCTTCTACCATATTCTAAAACATTGCCATAAAGCCTAAAGGTGAAAAAAAGCCTAATTTAGGCTATTTCGTGTTGTAGAAAAAAATATCCCCAACATTTCGTTGAGGATTTTTCATTTTATTTAATACTGTAAATACCATAACTGGTGTTTGAAAGTGCATACCGTTTCATTTTTAACGCTTATAATAAATATTTTTAATCATAGTATGCTACATATTTTGTAACATTTTTAATTACTTCACCGTCAATTTGTAAAGCACAAGGTCTATCAAATTGGACCTCTATTCTTTTACCCTTGAAGGTTTTTACCATTTTTTCTTTTTGGGCTAATTTACCAGAAAAGATTAATCTAAATGATATTAAAGCCTTTAGTCTACTTTTACTAAACATGGTTACAAGGCTTAATTGACCTGAAAATCTATCCTGATTAGGTGCGACCATCATTCCGCCACCATAAAATCTACCATTCATTCCGGCCGCAAGCCATACATGCTTAAATTCACTTGATACACCATCAACTGTTATTTTAGCATTATAGGTTTTAAATTTACCTAATAATAGCTTTACTGCTAGCATTGTATAATTTATCTTCTTTGTGCCTTTTTCTTTTAAAATATCAGCTTCCTCACAAACAGCTCCATCAATTCCATAGCCGATACCATTAATAAAATAATATTCTTTGTCATTAACAATAACATGTGGTAAATGAACTAAATACTTATTTATTAATACTTCTTTAGAATTAACATTAATATCATTTATAAAATCATTACCAGAGCCACCCTGATATAAATAAATAGAATTAGTAGGCTTATATTTTTGATAAGCACTAGCGAAAATAGAAAGAGTTCCATCTCCACCTAAAATAGTAATAGTATCATTTTCCTTTAAATTTGTGAAGAAATCATCAAAGCTTATTTTAGTGATATCAAGTTTATTATAATCATAATTAGAATGTAATTTTTCGATTTCACTAATAGTATCTTTAGCTTTAAAATTATTAGCTAGAGGATTGAATAATAAATATTTCATTACTTTAACTCCTTTAATGCCTTAAGAGTTTCTACTCTAATTTGTTCTGCAAGATCATTAGTATTAATGTTCTTGTATTCATCATATTCATATACTCTAACAACCTCAAAAATTACATGAGTAGGCTTTAGTATATGATTCTTTTTAATAATATTTGTATTTTTTATTGCTAAAACAACTATAGGTTTTTTAGCTTTATAGGCCATTTTAAAAGAACCTGCATGATAAGGTAATAAATCATCAAGATTATGATTTCTTGTACCTTCAGGACAAATATAAACACTAGCCTCATCATGTCTCATATATTCAATTCCCTTTACTAGAGCTTTAGCAGCCTGATAATCATCACTTCTATTAATATGAATAAATCCAGCTTGATGGAATAGATGTCCTGTAATTGGTCTATTTAAAAATTCTATCTTTGTAACAACTGCTAGTGGTCTAGATTTTACATATCTCATTACAACCATTGCGTCAAAACCAGATATATGATTTGAAACGTATAGAGCGTGCTTAGTAGGAAGCTTTTCTTTTCCTATAACGGTAACTCTAACATTCATTAAAATTAATAATAATGAAGCTGTTTCTCTTACTATGAAGGAATAGAACTTAGGTATTTTCTTTACATCGTTTTTATTACTAACTAATAATGATAAAATTAATAGTAGTAGGGCGTATATCGCAATAATAATTAATATTGAACCACCTACTAATAATAGAAGGATTAAATAATTATACCAATTGAATTGTCCCATTAAAAAGAAAATCGATACGCCTGATATTATACCTAGTATCGAGAAAATTGTAAGTAAAATCATAACTTCACCACCATTAAAGATTGAGACCATTATACTATTTTTTTTAAAATAAAGCAAATTTACACTATCATTTTTAAAAAATATAGTAAAAAATGGCAAAAAATGTCTATAATAATAAGTGATATTTACTGAAAACTACTATTTATGTAATATTAATTTATAAATATATAATAACTTTTTTAAAATAATAACGTTTTCTTAATATATTTTATATATTAATT
Source organism: uncultured Anaeroplasma sp. (assembly GCA_934216145.1). Lineage (GTDB taxonomy): Bacteria > Bacillota_I > Bacilli_A > Acholeplasmatales > Anaeroplasmataceae > Anaeroplasma. The sequence continues at coordinate 2,187 of CAKQBG010000023.1, read as the reverse complement.
TGTTATAATATTTATGTTTTGAAAAAAATAGATAGGGTGATTTTATGGATATTAGAAATGTTGCAATTATAGCCCATGTTGACCATGGTAAAACTACATTAGTAGATAAGCTTTTAAGAAGCTCTCACACTTTTAGAGATAATCAGGTTGTACAAGAAAGAGTAATGGACTCAAATGCTTTAGAGCGTGAAAGAGGAATTACTATTCTAGCTAAGAATACAGCAATTACATATAAAAATACAAAAATTAATATTCTAGATACTCCAGGTCATGCTGACTTCTCAGGAGAAGTAGAAAGAATTATGAAAATGGTTGATGGTGTAGTTTTAGTAGTTGACGCATATGAAGGAACAATGCCTCAAACAAGATTCGTTTTAAAGAAAGCCTTTGAAGCTCATTTAAAGCCAATAGTTGTTATCAACAAGGTTGATAAGCCAAGTGCTAGACCACTTGAGGTTATTGATGAGGTATTAGAGCTATTTATCGATTTAGGCTGTGATGAAGATGAATTAGATTTCCCTGTATGCTTTGCATCAGCAGTAAATAATACATGCTCATTAGATTCTGACCCTTCAACTCAAAAACCAGGTATGGAGCCTCTTCTAGATATGATTATAGATCAAATTCCTGCTCCAAAGATGGATAAGGATGCTCCACTTCAATTCCAACCAGCTTTGTTAGATTATACTGATTTCGTTGGTCGTATTGGTATTGGTAGAATTACTCGTGGTACTATTAAGTCAGGTGAGGTTGTTTCTTGTTGTAGACTTGATGGTTCTATTAAGAGCTTTAGAGTTCAAAAGCTATATGGATTCTTAGGACTTGATAGAATTGAAATAAAGGAAGGCTATGCAGGAGATATCGTTGCAGTATCTGGTCTTGGTGATATTTCAGTTGGTGAAACTATTTGTACTCAAGGTAAGGAAGAGCCTCTAGAGAAGATTCATATTTCAGAACCAACAGTCCAAATGACATTTGGTACTAACTCATCTCCATTCTGTGGATTAGATGGTAAAATGGTTACTGCTACAAAGATTGAAGAGCGTTTATTCCGTGAGGTTCAAAAGGATGTTTCATTAAGAGTAAACCGTGTACCTCTAGCAGAGGAATGGATTGTTTCTGGTCGTGGTGAATTACATTTAGGTATTTTAATTGAAACAATGCGTAGAGAGGGATATGAATTCCAAGTATCTCGTCCTCATGTTATTATGAAAGAAATTGATGGCGTATTATGTGAACCATATGAGTATACTGTAATTGACTTACCTAATGAATATGCTGGTAATATTATTGAAATGCTAGGTAATCGTCATGGTATGCTTGAAACAATGACTAATACTGAAACTCAAACTCGTTTAATTTATAGTATTCCATCTCGTGGCTTAATCGGCTTTAATACAGATTTTATGACATTAACAAAAGGTTATGGTATTATTAATCATAGTTTCTTAGATTATAGACCAATGGAAAGCGTATCAGTTGGTGAAAGAACAACTGGTGTATTAGTATCTATGGCTCAAGGTCAATCAACTGCTTATTCAATTGGTGCCTTAGAGGATAGAGGTAGTATGTTTATCGCTCCGGGTGAGGATATCTATGAAGGTATGATTGTTGGTGAAGCTAACAAGGATATGGATTTGGCTGTTAACGTAGTTAAAGCTAAGCAACAAACAAATACACGTTCTTCTAATAAGGATATGACAGTAGTATTAAAGAAGCCAAGAGTATTAACTCTTGAAGCTTGTTTAGAATTTATTAATGAAGATGAGCTTGTAGAGATAACTCCTAAGCATATTCGTTTAAGAAAAAAGATTCTTGATACAGTAGAACGTAAAAAATATGATGCAAAGGTAAGAGCAGAAAAGGAAAATCAATAGGATTTTCCTTTTTTTCTTATTCTTGATAAGATTTTTGTTACAGTTCACTCGTAAATAGGTAACTGGTTTGGGGATGTTGGTTAAAAAGTTATCCACATTCCCTTTTTTTGAGTCTTTTTTTCATTTTTTTGAGTTTGTGAAAACATTTTCACGCGTTCTATAATAATTTTTTTTATCAATTTACAGCAATCTCATTTTTACCCACTTTCGAACTATTTTATTTATGTATAAAATATAATATAATTTAATCATAAAGGTGGTGCTACAAATGTCTTCAAATTATTCAAAATTATATGAAAAAGAATATGAT
>CAKQBG010000022.1 GCA_934216145.1 uncultured Anaeroplasma sp. | reverse complement strand
AGTATTAAATAGATTATAAGTTAGTTTTATGTATACCCCAAATAGTAAGGCTTTATTAATTGGAGAATAGAATGAAACTATAATCTATAAAAGCCTAACCGTAAGGGCTGAAGTATATGAATTCTATAGTTTTTTATACTTTATTTTACGGTGTGAAGTTTATGATTGTCATACTACTTATTCTTATTTCTTAGAAAATGGTAATATTGGTATTGCTTGTGGTTACAATAATGAAAGTATTGTTTTAGGGCATATTGGTGGTATGTTATATTGGAAATGTAAAGACACAAATAGTAATATATTACCAGCAATAGGTAAACTGATTGGTTGGAATGGATTAGATGGTAAATGCGCAATAACTGAAATTAACGTCGGATATGAATTCGAATATAATAGCAGTTATTTTTTAGGAATTTGTATATATGATCAAAGTGGAAGAATTTTCAAATTCATGGATCAAAATATAGGATGGAAAGAGGAATAAGTATGTTAAAGGTAGAAAATATATCAAAAATATATAAAGATACAAATTCTGAAATTTTAAATAATATAAATATCACATTTCCTAATAAAGGCTTGGTTTATGTAACAGGTGATTCTCAAAGTGGAAAAACAACTCTTTTAAATATACTGGGTTGTATAACTACTCCTACATCAGGAAAAATATATTTAGATAATAAAGAATTAGGTATAGAATTATCATTTGATGAATATAGAAGAAATATAGTAGATGTTTTATATAAAGATAATAATTTATTAGATGATTTAAACGTTTTTGATAATATATCACTTAATATTATAGAAAACAAAATTGAAAAAACAAAAGAAGTATTAAATATAGTTGGACTTGATGGTTATGAAAATAAAAAAATAAATTCTTTAACTATCCTTGAAAAACAAAAGGTAGCTATTGCTAGATTTTTAGCGTCTAATAAAAAAATATTATTATTAGATGAACCTACTGAAAACTTAGATTCTAAATCTATTAAAAAAATAGATTCTTTATTATCTGAAATTTCTAAAGATAAACTAGTAATTATATTTACATATGATGATAATATAGCTTCTTATTCTAATTCAATTATTAAGCTTGATAAAGGTATAATAATTAAAGACTCATTATCAATTGACGATGGAAATATCTATACTATTACTAAAAGAAAGATTTCTTTTTCATCAATGTTCAAATATTCGTTAACTATCTTATTTAGTAATAAAATTAGAACTATTATCTCAATAATAATATCATCGTTAACAATGGCATTAACGGCTTTTGCAGTTATATCCTCAACATATGATTGTAATGAGGCACTTGCTAAAACAATTTATGATGATAATATTTATTTAGAAAATGCTTTTTATAATACTAAAAATTTAAAAGATTTAGATAGTATTATTCCTAATGATAAATATTTAAAATGTTATTCAATGTCAGTTGGAAATATGTTTATAGTGAATGAATACAATGAAGGAATATTAGATTACCATTCATTTTATTGTAAATACAATTTAGTGGATGGCTATGCTTATGTAACTGATTATTATTTAGATAAAGTAGTTAATGAAGAAAAGTTTTTTACTGAAATTGAATATAAAGAATATAATGATGCAATAGGAAAAAAGATTTATTATAAAGATGAATTATTATTTAGGATAGCTGGTGTAATTAAAACTAATTATAAGGATTATTATCCTTCGTATAAAGAATCAAAGGTTAAAGATAATTATGAGAGTGAAAGATACTATAATCATGATTTAAAATATTTAACACGATATAGATATAATGTATGTTATTTAGGTTTAAATACATTCAATAATTTACCATATGATAATACAGAATATTATTTTAAGTCAAATAATAATTCAAAAATAAATGTTATATGTCAGGGAGAAGAATATACACTAAACGAAATAATAAGCGATGGATTACAAAATTGTCGCTATATTGATGAAAATGGTAATTATAGGAGCATATATAATCTAGATTATGATTTAGAAAATGGTGATATTAATAGAAATGATGTAGTAATTAGTTCGGATTTATATAATATAATATTTAATGTTAATTTAGATTGGTTAACTATTGATAGAGAAGCTTCAAATGGTACATCAATTCCTATTCCATATATAGGTAAAACAATTGGATTGTGTATTGAATCTGATGGATTTTTCTTTAAAGATAATGTTAATATAATAGGTGTTAGTCCAAATACTGGATCATCAATTGGTAAATATAAAATATTTAGAACAAAGGATTTATTTCACGTTAATAATGATATTTGTTATGCTAATCATTTATTAGAAATTGATTGGAAAAATATAAATAATAAGTATGAGGTTTTAAATAAACTTAAAGATAGAAAAATTTGGGTTTATGGATTAATGGCAGATGATGTAGGTAAGTATAGTTCAAGCTTTAATAGTATAGGATTATCATTATTACCTATAGCGTTTTTTCTTTTAATTATTATTAGTTTTATTTGTTATAATTTAATAAAGACAAAATTAAACAAACGCAATAATGATATTGGAATATTATATAGAATTGGATATTCTAAAAAGGAGACATTCTTAGTATTTATAATACCAATTTGTATAATAGCTATTATTACTATAATATTAGGTTTTTTTGAAATTGGTATTATTAATTTTATTATTAATGAAGCTTTGAAATCTAAGCCATATGAGAATATTAAATATTTATTTATAAATTGGAAGGTTGTTTTATCAATATTAGGAATTGATATTCTTTTAATGTTTATAAGCTCAATTTCTATTTTATGTCATTTAAAGAAAAAAGGTATTAAATTCTAATTTTTAAAATAGACCCTATAAAGTAGACACTTAAAAAAAGTGGATTCTACTTTGTGGGGTTTATTTTATTTAATTTTGCAGCTTTTTTTATTATTATGTTAATTATTATAAATCTAGAAAAGTGATAGAATTTGTTGTATAATTAAACAAATGAAATTATGGTGATATTGATATGAATTATGATGATATGTTTCAATATGTATATAAAGTATTAAATGACGCTAATGCTATTAAATCTAAGAAAAAGGAATCATCATTTAGAAATAGGTATTTACATACTAAAAGAGTATATTCCTGGTGTCTTAGATTGATGAAGGATTATAATGATGTTAATGAGGAGATTTTATTAACATCAGCTATATTTCATGATGCTGGTTATTCCGTTGGAAAGGAAAATCACGCTTTTATTAGTAGCTTAATATTTGAAGAATATGCTAAAAATAATAATTTTGATCCATTATTTATTAGTATTGTTTCAAAAAATATTAAAAATCACTCTGATAAGAGTCTAATTAAAAATGAAAATAGTAGTATTGAGCTTATTCTTTTATTAGAGGCTGATTTATTAGATGAAGAGGGCGCAATGGGAATTAGCTGGGATTTAATGGCTTTAGGCTTTAATAGACCTAATGATTATGAAGAGGTAATTGAAGCAATTAATAAGCATTCTGCACATATTTTAAATCAGGATTATATGGTTACACCTCTTGCTAAAAAATATTGGGAAGAGAAAAAGAAATTTGTCAATGAATATATTAATGAGATAAAAAGGGATTTATTTTTGGAGGAATAGTAAATGGATTATTTTGATGTTATAAATAAACGCTTTTCTTGTAGAGGTTTTTTGCCAAAGAAAATTACTAAAGAAGAATTAAATAAAGTTTTAAATGCAGGAATATTAGCACCTACTGCTGTTAATTTTCAGCCCGAAAGAATTATAGTTGTTGAGAATGAAGAGATTCTTTTGAAAATGAAAGAAGCAACAAGATTTACCTTTGATGCTAAAACTATTATTGTTGTTTGTTATGATAAGAATGCTTCATGGCATAGAAGAAATGATGGTAAGGATCATGGCGATATTGATGGAACTATTGTTGCTACACAAATGATGCTTGCTGCTACAGCTATTAATCTAGGGAGCTGCTTTGTATGTTCATTTAAGGATGATATATTAAGAAAAATACTTGAAATTCCCGATAATTATGGTATAACTTGTATGCTTCCTATTGGTTATCCAATGGAAATAAAACCTCATGGTGATAGAAAAAAATTAGAGGAATTTGTTTGTTATAAGTAGGAGTTAAATATGATTGTTAATGTTATTGGTGCTGGACTTGCAGGATGTGAGGCATGTCATTATTTATCAAAAAAAGGATATAATATTAGGTTATATGAAATGAGACCAAAGGTTATGACACCTGCTCATAAAACTGAGAAGTTTGCTGAGCTGGTTTGTTCTAATAGTCTAAGAAGTGATTCAATCGAAAATGCTTGTGGGGTATTAAAGCGTGAGATGGAAATGCTTGATAGTATTATTATTAAAGCTGCAAGATTACATCATGTTGAGGCTGGTGGAGCTTTAGCAGTTGATAGAGAGGGCTATTCTGAATTTGTTACTAATTATATTAAGTCTTTATCTAATATAGAGGTTATTAATGAAGAAATAACTCATATTGATACTTCTATTCCAACTATTATTGCGACTGGTCCTTTAACTAGTGATCAATTATGTAAAGAAATAAAGGAATTATTTGGTTGCGATGATTTTTATTTTTTTGATGCTCAAGCACCTATAATTTATGCTGATTCTATTGATTATAGTAAGGTTTATTTAAAGAGTAGATATGATAAGGGGGTTGCTTCTTATTATAATTGTCCAATGACAAAGGAAGAATTCGATCGTTTCTATGAAGCTTTAATTACAGCTCTTGCTGTTGAAACACCTGATTTTGAGCTAAAGGTTTTTGAGGGGTGTATGCCTGTAGAGGTAATGGCTAAAAGAGGCCCTCAAACTCTAACATTTGGACCTATGAAGCCTGTAGGATTAAGAACGCCTACTGGCGAAAAGCCTTATGCAGTTGTACAATTACGTCAGGATGATGCTGCTAAAGAAATGTATAATTTAGTTGGATTTCAAACTCATTTGAAATTTCCTGAACAAAAAAGAGTATTTCAAATGATACCTGGACTTGAAAATTGTAGGTTTGCTAAATATGGTCGTATGCATAAGAATACTTATATAAATGCACCTGTTATTTTAAATCCTACATATCAAACTAAGAAATATCCTAATTTATTCTTTGCAGGACAAATTAGTGGAGTTGAAGGATATGTTGAATCTGCTGCTTCAGGAATATATGCAGCCATTAATATGGATAGATATTTAAGAGGAAAGGAATTACATGTATTTCCTCAATCAACTATTATGGGTTCTATGTCCTTATATATTTGTAATGCTAATAAAGAAGGCTTTCAGCCTATGAATGCTAATTTTGGTATTGTTGCCCCACTAGAAGAAAATCATAATAAGAAGAGTAGAAAGGCTATGTATGCTGAAAGAGCATTAGCTGTAATGGAAAGTGAGATTGAAAAGCTAAATGACTGATCAAGAGGCATTAGATCTATTTATAATTTATTTAACAAGTGAAAAGGGGTATTCTAGTAATACTATTGAAAGCTATAATAGAGATATTTTAGAATTTAAAGATTTTTTAGTTTCAGAAAGAATGGCTAGAGGATTACTTATGCTTAGGAATTCTAGAATTTCTCAAAATTATGTTTCTTATTTATCTAAAGAAAATCTAGCATCAACATCAATTCATCAAAAGATTTCAGCATTAACAACTTTCTATGATTATTTATTAGCTAAAGGAATTGTTAAGGATAATTATTTTAAGGATATTGATTTACCTAAAATACCTAAAAGATTACCTAAGATAATAAAAGAAGAGGAAATAATGCTTCTATTTGATAGCTGTGATTTAAATAATAAGCTAGGCTATAGAAATTATTGTATATTAGGATGCTTATATGGATGTGGTCTTCGTGTTAGTGAATTATGTAATTTAGAAATTAAGGATATTGATTTTTCTAATAGAACTATTCTAATTCATGGTAAAGGTAGTAAGGATAGGGTTGTTATAATGTATGAGGAGCTATCAGAATGCCTTAAGCATTATATTTCTAGCTTTAGAGTTGATTTATTATATAATTCAAAGGATTTAGAAAATAGAAAGGTATTTTTAAATAAGAATGGTACAACACTAACACGTGTAGGTGTTAGAAAGATTCTTGAAAAGATAGTTAATATTTGTGGAGAAAATTATCATATTTCTCCTCATATGCTTAGACATAGCTTCGCAACAGCTTTATTAAATCATGGAGCAGATATGCGTAGTGTTCAAGAGCTATTAGGCCATGAGAGCCTAAGTACTACTCAGATTTATACTCATGTATCCTATGAGACTATGAGAGAGTCTTATCAAATAGCTCATCCTAGAGCTATGAAAATAAATGAAAAAGTTAAAAAGGTTGATAAGTAGTTTTTTTAATTAAATACTTACTTGTAATCCGTTTATTGTTTTGATATAATCACAATGTTTAGAAATGGAGTAATTGATATGAAAATAACAAAAAAAATATTTGGAGTAGTATCTTTAGTTGCTGTTACAGCTTTATCTTTAGTTTCTTGTAGTACAAGTAGCGAGGATTTATCCGTTACTAGAAAAGCAACACCAAGTGATGAAATTAAAGAGCTATATAATTTAAATTTTACAACTGATGGTCAAGTTTTATATGAATCTGATACATATTCTATTTATGTAGCAAAGGATATAAAGGCTTCTTTATTTACTAATCAAATTGATGTTTTAGCAATAAAAGACATTAATGATAAAAACTTAGTAGAAAATGATGGAGATAAACTAAGAAATATTACTTCTCAATCATTAGTATTCTCAGATGGTACTAGTGCTTTATATACTACTGAAATAACTCAATATTTAAATTTATTCTATAATACTACTGATGGAATTGCTAAACTAGCAAACAGTGAATATTTAGGCTTCACTCCTGATTATTCAATATCATGGACAAAGACATCTGATTTAAAGACTCCTTATGAGTATTATAAAAATAATAATTTAACTGAACTAAAGTGTAATGTTGTATATATTCCTACTTACTTTGTAAGAAAGAATAATGGAAATGTAGTATTAGAGCAATACATTATAACACCTATTTATACAGCTTATACATACTCTAATGGTGAAACAGAGATTATTAATGGTGAGGCTAAGTCATCAACTATTAAGGATATTAAAAAAGTTTCACTTAAATTCAGAGAGGGTTCAAGTACAATTTTAGCTGTATAATAGTAATTAATCACCTTTTGAAATTAAAAAGGTGATTTTTTTACGCTTTCATTCATTTTCAATAATCAATAATTAAAAAAAACTTGCAATCAACAAAAACATATGATAAACTTTAAAAGGCACAAAATACACATGCTTTTGGAGTTGGCCGTCGTGTGCAAGTAAAATTGATGGAGGCTAGCGTTGAAGAAAGCAGAGGACATAACAAAAATAAAATGGAGGAAAGAAAAAAATGTCTGAATCAGTAGTTTCAATGAAACAATTATTAGAGTCAGGTGTTCATTTTGGACATGCTACTCGTAGATGGAATCCAAAGATGGCTAAGTATATCTTTACAGCTAGAAACGGAATCTATATTATCGATTTACAAAAAACTGCAAATGAAATCGAGAAGGCTTATGCTGCATTATTAAACATCGTTAAGGATGGCGGTAAGGTTTTATTTGTTGGTACTAAGAAGCAAGCTCAAGAAGCAGTTAAGGAAGAAGCATTACGTTGTGACCAATTCTACGTTAACCAAAGATGGTTAGGTGGTACTTTAACTAACTTCAAGACAATTAGAAAGAGAATTAAAAAGCTTCAAGATTTATATAAGATGGAAGAGGATGGCGAATTCGCTAAGCTTCCAAAGAAGGAAGTAATTAAGCTTATTGCTGAACGTGAAAAGCTTGAGAAGTTCCTAGGCGGTATTAAGGAAATGAAGAAGCTTCCTGACGCTTTATTCATTGTTGATCCTCGTAAGGAGCATAATGCAATCCTTGAGGCTCGTAAGTTAAATATCCCAGTATTCGGTATTGTTGATACAAACTGTGATCCTGATGATGTTGACTATGTAATCCCTGCTAATGATGATGCAATTCGTGCAGTTAAGTTAGTAACTTGGGTTATGGGTAACGCTGTTATCGAAGCAAATGGTGGAGTTGTTGAAAAGTTCGATGACTCTCAAGAGCAAGTTAATTTAGGTGAAGAAATTTCTAAGGAAAAGCCTCAAGACAATAAGGGCGAAAGAAAGGCTCCAGTTAAGAGAGCACCTAGAAAGGCTCCAGCTAAGAAGGCTGAAGCAGAAGCTCCAAAGGCTGAATAATTACGGAGGATATAAAAATGGCAAACATTACTGCATCAATGGTAAAAGAATTACGTGAAAAGACATCAGCTGGTATGATGGACTGCAAGAAGGCTTTATCTGCTACAGATGGTGATATGGAAGCTGCTGTAACTTGGTTACGTGAGCGTGGTATCGCTAAGGCAGTAAAAAAGGAAGGCGCTGTTGCTGCTGAGGGCTTATGCTCTTATGCAATTAATGGTAATAAGTGTGTTTTATTTGAGTTAAACTCACAAACTGACTTCGTTGCTCAAAATGCTAAGTTCGTTAGCTTACTTGAAACTGTAGGTCAAATTATTGTTAATTCTAATGCTACTAATACTGAAGAAGCATTAAATGTTGAATCAGAAGGAAAGACTTTAGCTACAATTATTCTTGAAGCTTCAGGTGTAATTGGAGAAAAAATTTCTCTTCGTCGTGTTACTGTTTTAAATAAGACTGATGACCAAGTATTCGGTGCTTATAAGCATATGGGTGGTCGTATCGTTACAGTTGCATTACTTGATGGAAACAATGATGTTGTTGCTAAGGATGTAGCAATGCACGTTGCAGCATTAAATCCTAAGTATGTATCTAAGGATGATATTCCTGCTGAAGCAATTGAGCAAGAAAGAGAAGTTATTCTTCATGCTGCTTTAAATGAAAATGCACAATCTAATAAGCCAAAGCCTGAAAATATTATTGCTGAAAGAATCGTACCAGGTCGTCTTGAAAAGCAATTAAAGGAAATTTGCTTATTATCACAAGCATTTGTTAAGAACCCAGATCAAACTGTAGAGGCTTATGTTCAAGGTGCTAAGTCACATGTTGTTACATTTGTTCGTCTAGAGGTTGGCGAGGGTATTGAAAAGGCTGAAATAGATTTTGCTGCTGAGGTTGCTGCTCAATCTGCTGCTTTCAATAACTAGAATTAAAAAGGGAGGACTTTTAGTGCTCCCTTATTTTTAAAAATATTCATATTTGGAGGATTTAGTAATGTATCATAGAATACTTTTAAAACTAAGTGGTGAAGCTTTAAAGGGTGAAACCGAATTTGGAATTGACCCTAAAACTGTAAGCGAAATTGCTGAACAAATCAAGGACGTTTATGATCTTGGTGTTGAGATTGGTATCGTTGTTGGTGGTGGTAATATCTGGAGAGGTAAGACAGCTGAAACAATGGGAATGGATAGAGCACAAGCTGATTATATGGGAATGCTAGCTACTGTTATGAATGGATTAGCTGTTCAGGACGCGCTAGAGCATTTATCAGTTCCTACAAGAGTAATGACTGCTTTATCAATTAATCAGGTTGCAGAGCCTTATATTCGTAGAAAGGCAATTTCTCATTTAGGAAAAGGAAGAGTATGTATTTTTGTTGGTGGTTTAGGTTCACCTTATTTCTCAACTGATACTGCTTGTGTACTTCGTGCAACAGAAATTGAAGCTGATGTAGTTTTAATGGCTAAAAATGGTACAGAGGGTGTTTATGATTCTGATCCAAGAACTAACCCTAATGCTAAATTATACCATGAAATAACTTTTGCTGAAATTCTTGCTAAAAACCTTGCTGTTATGGATTCAACAGCTGCATCTTTATGTAAGGATAATAAAAAGCAAATTATTGTATTCAATATGAATAAGAGTGGAAATATTGTTCGTGCTGTAAAGGGCGAAAAAATCGGAACTTTAGTAAAGGTGGATTAATGATGGAAGAATTAGAAATGGTCCTTTTAGAGGGCGAAGAAAAAATGGATAAGGCAATTGAGTCTTATAAGCATGAGCTTTCTACAGTTCGTACTGGTAGAGCATCTGCTTCATTATTAGATTCAATTTCAATCGAATATTATGGTGTTCCTACTCCAGTTAAGCAGGTAGCAACTGTTTCTATTCCAGAAGCTAGCCAATTATATATTAAGCCTTATGACAAGTCATCACTTAAACTTATTGAAACTGCTATTTTAGCATCACCTTTAGGATTAACTCCTCAAAGTGATGGTAATGGTATTCGTTTAATATTACCAAAGATGACAGAGGAAAGACGTAGAGATTTAGTTAAACTAGTTAATAAAATGGAAGAACAAGCAAAGGTCCATATTCGTAATATTCGTAGAGAAATTAATGATGATATTAAGAAGCTTGATTTACCTGAGGATGATGAGAAGGGTTATTTAGATGATGTTCAAACATTAACTGATAAGAAGATTGCTTCTATTGAAAAACTAACAGAAGAAAAGAGTAAGGACTTAATGTCTATCTAATTTAATAAATTAAATCTAGTAAGAGGGAGCTTCTAGGTAATTGCAATAGATGGGCTCTTTTTACTAGATTTTTTTTATATAAATGATATAATAGGAAATATATTTATTTAATAAAAGATGGAGTTGATTCATTTGAAAAAACGTGTAATTACAGGTATTATAATGGCTCTTATATTAGTACCTGTTTTATTGGTTCCAAGTTTGACAAAATTAACAGAAGTTATTATTTTCTTATTTGTTATAGTAGCAAGTATTGAGCTTTTAAATATGTATGATAAAGAAAAGAAAATGCATATTTCTTTAAAAATTATGACAGTTATATTAACAGTTGGATTATATTCAGGTATGGTTGCCTCATACCAAGGCTCATTTAATTATTTACATGATATTGGGGCTATTTCTGAGGGAAAGGATTATGTAACATTAATTTATAAGGTATTTGAAAGAATGCATATAGCTAAGGTTGCAACACCATTAAATTCTTTAGCTATTTCATTTATTATTATAATGGCGACAATGGTATTAAATCATGATTTATCAGTTCCAGATGTAGGAAAAATATTCACTTGTATTCTATATGTAGGTATATGCGCTGGTGCTTTTACTGTATTATGGTTTGCGGGTGTTAGATTTATTATTTATTTATTAATTGTAAGTACAGCAACAGATATTTTTGCTTATTTCTTTGGTATGGCCTTTGGTAAGCATAAAATGGCTCCATACATTTCTCCTAAGAAAACATGGGAGGGTGCAATTGGTGGTACTGTTTCAGCTGTGATATTAGGCTTTTTATTTTTATTTTTCTATGAGAATATAGCCTGTTTAGTTGATGCAATTCCACATAATAATTTCTTTGTTGGTTTCTTTGCATTTGATACTTTTTCAACACCTGGTAAGGTAGTATTTATTTTATTATTAACATTAGCAATTTCAATTTGTTCTCAAATTGGAGATTTAATTGCTTCTAAGTTAAAAAGAAACTATGGAATTAAGGATTATTCTAACATTTTTCCAGGTCATGGTGGTATATTAGATAGATTTGATTCAGCTTTTTTTGCATCTGCGGTATTTTTAGTATTTATTATGATTGAACAAAATCTTTTCCCTTTATTACAATCATCGGGATTAATTTAGGAGGCTATTATGAGAAATTTATATATTGTTGGTGCTTGTGGCTCTATCGGAACTCAAACATTAGATATTGTTAGAGAAAACCCTAATGATTATAAGGTTATTGGTATGTCAGTTGGCTCTAATTTAGATTTAGCTCAAAAGCTAATAAATGAATTTAAGCCTGAAATAGTATGTTATAGAAAAAAAGAACATATTTTTAGTGTAAATATAGATTATTCTCCTATATCTTGTTATGGAGATGAAGGTCTATTAGAAATAGCTAGATATCATAAATATGATGATGAGGTATTTGTTAATGCTTTAGTAGGTATGTCAGGATTATTACCTACTGTTGAAGCTATTAAAGCATTAAAATCTATTGCTTTAGCTAATAAGGAAACACTAGTAGTTGGTGGAGATATTATTAACCAAATGGTTAAGGATTATAATGTTAAATTAACTCCAATTGATTCTGAGCATTCGGCTATTCTTCAGTGTCTTTCAGGAGAAAAGCATGATGATGTCAAAAGATTAATTATTACGGCATCAGGCGGTTCATTTAGAGATAAGACTCGTGAAGAACTTAAGGGTGCGACAAAGGAAATGGCCTTGAAGCATCCAAATTGGAAAATGGGACAAAAAATAACAATTGATTCTGCTACAATGATGAATAAGGGATTTGAGGTAATTGAAGCACATTATTTATTTAATTTACCTTATGAGAAGATTGATACAATCCTTCATCCGGGTAGTATTGTTCACTCATTAGTAGAATTTAATGATGGAACAATTAAGGCTGAATTAGGTACTGCTGATATGCATACACCTATTGCTTACGCATTACGTTATCCTAGACATGATTTAGAGGCTAGTAAAAACTTGAATTTAATAGGCTTAAATTTAGAGTTTAGAGAATTATCACATGATAGGTTCCCATGCTTAGAATATGCCTATATTGCGGCTAAAAAGGGTGGATTATATTTAACTGCACTTAATGCTAGCAATGAAGCAGCGGTTTATTTATTCTTACATGATAAAATTGAATTTTTAGATATTGAAAAAATTATATTAGAAGAAATATCAAAGGATATTTATTCTAATATTGAATATAATTTAGAAAATATTGTTTATTATAGTAAAAAGATAATGAAAGAGATATTAGAAAGATACGGGGTGAAATCAGAATGATTTTAGCTTTAACAGGGGCTCCACTAATTATATTATCAATTATAGCTTTTATAGTTATAATTGGTGTTATTGTTGCGATACATGAGGGTGGACATTTCTTTTTCGCTAAAAGAGCGGGAATTTTATGTCATGAGTTTTCAATTGGAATGGGTCCTATCATTTATCATAAACAATTTGGAGAAACTAAATTTTGTATTCGTGCTATTCCAATTGGAGGCTTCGTTTCAATGGCAGGCGAGGACACAATGGAGGACGCTATTAAGACAGGAACTGAAATAGGACTTAACCTTGAAAATGATATGGTATCTGAAATTATTTTAGATAATAAAAGAGAATGTCAAATTAGAGGTAAGGTTGTCAATATTGATTTATATGGTAAAGATAATGAAGAGCTTTATGTAACTCTTGATAATGGCTTTCAAAGTCAATATTATCCAGTTAAAAGAAATGCTTTTTATGTTTTTGAGCATAATAAAACATTACAAATAACTCCATATGATAGAAGTTTTGAATCTAAATCATTATTAAATAGATTTTTAACTATTTTTGCTGGTCCTGTAATGAATTTTATTTTAGCTATTATTATTTATTTAATAGTAGCGTTCGCTACAGGTGTTCCTAATTATGGAGATAATATTGTTGGAACTGTTTCATCATCTCTTCCTGCAGCTTCTGTATTGAAAGAAGGAGATTCTATTACCTATGTAGGAGATACTCCTATCAATACTTGGGTTGATTTTGAAAATGCACTAGATGCGATATATGATAAAAATGAAACTACTATTACATTAAGAATAGAGCGTGATGGTGAGGAGCTAGATCCTATTACAATTGAGTCAACATCATATATTGTTTCTATTGGATTATCAGATATTAGTAAAAGTGATAAGGAATTACCTACTGGAATTACTGGTGTAAGAGTTGGAGCTAATAATATTAGATATCAATCTAATTCAGGTAATATAAAGGCAGGAGATATTATTGATCATGTTTATATTACAGAATATAATAATCCTAATACAGTATTATATGATGTAGATGTTATAAGCTGGTCTCAATTAATTAAAATATTTAAAGAAATTGATGTAGCTAATGTTCAATTTGGATATTATCATTTAAAGGGTGATGATTTAGATTTATCTAGTAGAGATTCATATGAATATGTTAATTATAAGGATTGTAGTATTATTGAACCATATACTAATGAGGTTTTAAATAATCAAAGAATTGAAAAGATTCAACAGAAGATTGGAGTATCTCCAATTATGCATTTTGATTTCTTTGGCTGTATTGGTAGTGCATTTACTAATTTCTGGGATGATTTTACATTAATCTTTAGAACATTAAAGCTATTAATCGCTCCATCAGGAGTTAGACAGGTTGGAGTAAATGATTTATCTGGCTTTGTTGGTATCTTCTCAATGATTGAAACATATATTGGTGCCGGATTATTAGCTTTATTATCATTTAGTGCTCTATTATCTGTTAATATTGGTGTAATGAATTTATTACCAATTCCAGCATTAGATGGTGGTAGAATATTCTTCTTATTTATTGAACTAATAACTAGAAAGAAGCCAAGTAAGAAGATTGAAAATACAGTTAACAATATTTTCTTTATATTATTGATGATATTATTTGTTTACATAAATATACATGATATTATGAGGCTATTTTAGGCGGGTGAAATTATGATTTATGATAATCCTATTATCTTTTCTGATTATAGTGATCCAGATGTTATTAGAAGAAATGAAAATTATTATATGGTAGCTTCAAGCTTTAATCATACTCCAGGTGTACCAGTATTAAAAAGTAAGAATTTAGTAGATTGGAAAATAATTAATTATGTTTATAATGAAATTCCCTTTGAAAGATTTAAAGATGTATGTCATGGCGATGGCGCATGGGCCCCATCTATAAGATATCATAATCATAAATACTATGTTTGTATCCCTTTTCCTGATGAAGGAATATATGTATCATCATGTGATGATATAGAAAAAGGTGATTGGTGTAAGCCTTGGTGCTTAATAGAAGGAAAGGGTCTTGAGGACCCTTGTCCTATTTGGTTAAATGATAAATGCTATTTAGTTATAGGATTTGCCAAGAGTAGAAGTGGTATTAATTCAGTTTTAGGCTTATATGAGGTATCTATCGATTTAAAGAAAAATATCTCTAAAGATTATAAAATTATTTTTGATGGACATAATACTCAACCAACTATTGAAGGACCTAAATTTTATTATTACAATGATTATATTTATATAATGGCACCTGCTGGTAGTGTTAAAACAGGATGGCAGGTTTGTTTAAGAAGTAAGAATATATATGGACCATATGAGGAAAAGATTGTTATGATGCAAAATGATTCTAATATAAATGGTCCACATCAAGGAGCTTTAATTGGTTTACCTAATAAAGAATTTGCGTTTATTCATTTTCAGGATTTAGGTGTATATGGTAGAGTTATCAATTTACAGCCTGTAAAATTTATTAATGATTGGCCAGTTTGTGGAGAAATAAGAGATGAGCTTTTACCTGGTACTCCTTATCAAAGGCATGATTATTTAATTCCTAAGAAATCTATTTATTCTATTCCAGTATCAGATGATTTTAAAGGAAATACTCTTTCATTAATATGGCAAACTCCTGCTAATAAGGGGGATAATTGGTATAGAGTAGATAATTCTTTACATTTAAATTGTGTTTATCATTCTACGAAATCAGCTAATGCTTTAAATTTAGCACCTAATTTATTTTTAACAAAGATAATGTATAAATCTTTTACAGTAAAAACATTATGTGTTACTAATTTTAAAAATGATAATGATGAGGTAGGCTTAACATTTATGGGAAGAGAATATGCCTATGTTTCATTAAAAAGAATTAATGGAATTAATCATATTTTATTATCTAGTGGAGCCTTTAATCAAAACAATGATATAATATTAGAAAATTATGTATTTAATGGTAATTCAATAGAATTTATTATGAAGTTTAAGGAGCCTGGTAAATATCAGCTAGGCTTTAATGGTCAATATTTTAAAAATGTATTTACTGCTTATCCTGGTAGATGGATTGGTGGCAAATATGGTATTTTCGCAAGAGGAAATCAAAGTTCTTTAGGAGAGGGAATATTTCAATATTTTAAAGTTAAAAGGGTGTAGCTATGAAAGAGAATGATCAATTTATTTTAGATATTAAAAGATTAGGAATTAATGGAGAGGGAATAGGCTTTTATAATCGTATGGCTGTATTTGTACCAGGCGCTATTCCTGGTGAGGGACATAATGTAGAAGTTACTAGTGTTAATGGTAAAATGGCTTTCGCGAAAACATTAGAAATTAAGCATTCATCACCTGATAGACGTATACCTGAATGTCCATATTATGGAGTTTGTGGTGGATGTCATACAATGCACATTAATTATCTAAAGATGCTAGAGGAAAAGAGAAATCTAATAATTGAATCAATTAATAGATATACTAAATTAAACCCAAAGCAATTTGAAATTCATCCTGTCGTTGGATCAAATTTAGAATTTAATTATCGTAATCGTTCTCAATTACAGGTTAGAAACTATGAAGATGGATTACATGTATGTATGCTTAAAGAAAATAGTAATATTACTGTACCTATTAGTAACTGTTTAGTTCAAAAGAATGTTATTAATGAAGTTAATGAGAAGATTCTAGGAATTATGAAGTCTATGCATGTAGATGCTTATAATCATAAGAACAAGAGTGGCTTAGTTAGATTCATTACTGTTAGAGCTAATAAGAAGGATGAATGCTTAGTTTGTATAGTATGCTATAAGCATGATGATATTATTAAGTCTTTAGCAAAAGAGGTATTAAATATACCTCAGGTTAAGGGTGTATATGAAAGTATTAATTCAAATGTAAAGGATAGTGAAATCCTAGGTGATAAAACTACTCATTTATGTGGTGATGAATATATTATCGAAACATTAGGTAATATTAAATATCAGATTTACCCTACAACATTCTTTCAATTGAATTCAGAACAAGCTGAAAAGCTTTATAATATTGTTTTAAAGAACTGTAAGCTTTCTAGAAAAGAAACAGTACTTGATGCTTATTGTGGAGTAGGCTCAATTGGCTTATTTATAGCTAAAATGGCTAAGGAAGTTATAGGAATTGAAAGTAATAAAGATTCTATTGAATCAGCTAAGAAAAATGCAATTTTAAATAAAATTACAAATGCTACATTTTATGATGGCGACGCAGCTAAATTATTACCAAAGCTTTTAAATGATGGTAAGAAGTTTGATGTTATTGTTGTGGATCCACCTAGAACTGGTTTAAGTGATGATTTTTTAAAATCTTTACTAGATTCTAATGTTAAGAGAATTATTTATGTTTCTTGTAATCCTTCAACATTAGCTAAGAATCTTGAGGTTTTAAGAGAAAAGTATAAGGTTATGTCTATTGCACCTGTTGATTTATTTCCACAAACTTCTTTAATTGAATCTGTAGTTTCTCTTACAAAAAAGCTTGAAAAGTAAATATAATATTGGTGAATTTACTCTTTATGAGTAGTTCACTTTTTTTGCTTTTTTCACTAAGCATAATCAAATAAAATTTTATTAATAATATTTTTTGGCTGAAAGTCTATTTTTCTTTCTGTTGATAATAAAATAAGGAACAAATAGGGAATGAATAAGGAACAAATAAGGAATGAAAATATTGCTTTTGTGTTCCTTAATTTGTTATAATATAGGTGGGTTGATATAATGAAATTGGAATTTAAATATACTAATGAATTAGTAAATAGTCTTTTAAAAATTGAAAAATATAAAACAGCATTAGATTATTTGTTGCTACCTACAAGAGAAAAGCAAAAGTTAATGTATGAAGCAAAATTAAAGAAAACTCATTTTTCTACAAGTATAGAAGGAAACGTTTTGTCATATAATCAAGTTGAACGAGTTATTGCAAATAAAAAGGATAATAGAATAACCGCTGAACAAGAGGTTCAAAATTATTGGGATGCACTAACTTATCTTGAAGAAGAAAAAAAGAAAAATACAAAAATTGATATGGAATTTATATTAAAACTTCATGATATTATTCAAAAAAAAGGTAAATTATCAAGAATACCTTTTAGAGGACAAACTCCTCCTGGAGTATTATTTGCAGTATATGATTCTATATCAAAGCAAGCTGAATATATTCCACCTGAATGGATAGATATTGAACCACTTATTAATGAATTGATTAACTGGTATGATAATAATCAAGATTTACCAGTACCAATTTTATCTGCAATCATGCATTATGCATTAGTTACAATTCATCCATTTATAGATGGAAACGGTAGAACATCAAGGGCTTTATCAACATATGTACTTATGCAGCATGATTATGATTTTAAAGGTTTTAATTCATTTGAAGAATATTATATGTCTGATTTAAATGGATATTATGAATCTATTCAGATGGGACTTCCAGCATTATTTTATTCTAGTAGAGAAAATCCGCCTCACTTAGAAATATGGATTGAGTATTTCTGTAAAATTATGGCGCTTAATGCTGAAAAGATATATGAACAGGCTTTAGAAGCATCACAAAGTGGGTCAAATGAATTTTTAAAATACCTAAATAAAAAAGATTTAACATTACTTAGATATTGTATAGAAAATAATTTAAAAATTGTAAAAAACAAAGAGATTGCAAATTTATTTGGTGTAACACCACGTGCAATATCTAAATGGATGAATGAATGGGTCGAAAAAGGAATATTAATTCCAAATTCTGGAACAACAAGAATCACAAGTTATAGTTTATCTTATAAATATTCAGGATTAAAAGTATCATATATTAGTTTTACAAAGTGAGTTGCTAATTTTAAATAGAATATTCTACGACAAAGAGCTAAATTAGGTTATATGATAATAACTAATAAGTATTTATTAATTGATAGAATTATTTCAATTTGTGCTTTGTGATATACTGTTGAAAGTGTGTTCCAGTTGGTATTGAAGGATAAAACAAAATAAATGAATATTTAATAAAAACTAATTTTAAGAATTGGAAGGAAGAATATTTGCTTGATAATTCTGAAGGAATAGTTGAAAATTAGTTTGAATGGAAGCTAGTAGTTACATTTAAGAATAATTCAATTAAGACATGCCATGGTATTAATAATAGTCCTAGAAAAATGTGTCATATGACAAAATTATTTATAGTAATACAAACTACATTAGATAAATCTAGGAAAATTCATTATAAAGATAATCTTGATGGAAGTATAAGTTTATCGAATTGCGATTTCAGTATCAGTAAGAAGAAAATTCTTGCTGATTTTTTTTCATATTAATTAAGGCTATCCTTTTATATTTTGATGTAAATATATAGTATTAATATTAAATAAAGTGGTAATTTATATAATGAACAAAGCTTATAAGTCAAAGCCCGTAAGAAGAGTTTATATTTTAAAATCTAATGGCCAAATAAGATCCCTAGGAATATTAACTGAAGTTGATAGAGTAATACAACAAGTTATATCTCAAAGATTATCACTAATATATGAAAGGTATTTAGTGATTGTTCTTATGGTTTAAGGGTCAATAAAAACTATTGAACAGCAATAAATAAGGCATATGATTATTAATATAAACAAACGATTGTGTAAAAACTTTATTTCTTAATCAAAAATTAAGATAAATATTTATTTTTTTATTTAGATATGTTAATATTAATTGTGTACATAGATATATTCCTTTTTATTTTTTAGTTTAATATTATTATATCTTTTACGTTATGCTTAATTTGATTCTTTTTACAATAATTTTTAATGAATTTATATTTATAAATTTATGATAAAAATGAGGTGGATTATATGGAAAGAGAATATCAATATGATAATATGAAATTCATATTAATTCTATTGGTAGTTTTTGGTCATTTATTAGAATATATTAGAGGAGATATTTCTGAGAATATATATCGTATTATATATACTTTTCATATGCCAGTATTTGTTTTTATTTCTGGTTATTTTGCTAAATTTAAAAAGAAAAAGATTATTTTCCAATTATTAATCCCTTATTTTATATTACAAACAATTTATATTATTTTTGATTGTAAAATTATCTCTTCATCAGATATTGTTATTCAATATGTGACTCCTTATTGGTTATTATGGTTTATATTATCATTATTGTATTATTATTTACTGATTCCTTTAATTGATACACAAAATAATTTTAATAAATTATTTTTTATTTTTAGTAGTGTTTTTTTATCATTATTTATTAGTTTTACTAAAAATGTCGGATATTATGCTTCATTACATAGATTTTTTACATTCTTACCATATTTTATTATTGGATATTATTTTAAAACTTCAAAATTAAAAGAAATTATTGATAAAAAAAATATTCGAATTATTATATGTATTTTAGCTTCTATAATTATAATTGTTAGTTCATTATATGTTATTTTTACAAAAGAATATACAAAATGGGTCTTATATGGATCGTATAATTATGAAAGTGCATATTACAATTTTGGTATGAAGTCATTTTTAATATTTTTAGGTTTAGTTTGGATTGCTTTTTTTATTGTATTTTTTCCAAGAAAGAAAATACCTATTGTTTCATATTTAGGCAGTAATACTTTTTATATATTTATTTTACATGGTTTTTTTGTTAAATATTTAGGTAAATTAAATGTTTTCACTTATAATGAAGGCTTAAATATTGTTTGTGCTTTAGGTATATCTATTTTATTAATTATTTTATTAGGTAATTATTTAATAAAGTTAATATGTAATTATATTTTAAATTATCAATGGATATGTGATTTAGGTATTAATTTTAAGTATCATATTGTTAATAAATATATAAAAAAATATTAAGGTGATGTAATATATCTTTATTTATTAATAATAGTAATGTAGTTAAAGCAATAGAAATATTTTTAAAAATAGAAGTTGTTGCAATAAGTCCAGACTATATAATTGAGTCGCTTTCTACAAGTGTTAATGATGTATATTCTAATCAACAATGGGCGATAAAAAACATTAATTTGAGCGATGCATGGAATATTATGATAGGCTCTAGTTTTGTTTCAGTAGGAGTAATTGATAGTGGGATACAAAGCGGACATTCAGATATTTCATGCAATATAGATATAAGCAAGAGTGCAACAATTATGAATGGAAAAATTTCATCTAGTTCGACTATTTTAGACGAGCGTAATCATGGAACATCTGTCGCTGGAATTATAGGAGCAAAAGGCAATAATGATGGTTCCTTTAATGAAGGAAGGATTTTAACAAGTACAAGAAATCATTTACCTGAGATATTTGAATTTGAATATTTAGTTGGCGATATAAATGGAGATAATAAGACGGATTTTATTGATATTTTTATTGATAATAATTTTAGAAATTCATTAACTTATAAAGGTTGTAATTCTAGCCCATATATAATCGACTCTATATATGATACAATGTTAAAATATGAAAATGTTCATAATGGTGAATCGAGATTTTTAGGTGATATTAATGGAGATGGAAATGATGATTTGATAATTCATTATGCCAACGCTAATAAGAAAAGGACATTTGATATTTTTAAAGGCGATGTTAATGGAAATTTTGAATCTAGCATTACCACTACAACTAGTAATACTCATGATATTTCTATTTTTCCTACTTCGTTATATTTATCAGATATAAATAATGATGGAAGAAAAGATTTTATTGTCAAGTGGAAAAATGGTGATAATTGCGTATTTTATGTTTACAAAGGTAAAAGCAATTTAACATTTGAATTTTGTAGTAGTAGATCGGTTTCTACTAAGTTTTATTTGGGATAAAAGGGGAAATTAATTATGAAAAAAATAAAATTAGTTACTATCCTTACATTTATTATTTCATTATTTATAGTTTTAACTTCATGTTCAGATAAATATGTTTCTTTAAATGAATATAGTGATGTATATACATCTATTAATGATGAAACTCAGAAAGAGATAGAAGCGTCCTATAAAGCAAAATATGGGAAAGATATAAAATGGTGTGCTCCTAACGATAATATTTCTTCATTTGATTCAATTTCATCATTAAATGCTTATATTGAATCTAATTATGGCCTAAGATTATATGGGAAACATCAAGATACATATATTCTTTGTGAATATGATTTACCAAAAATTACAACTGAATATGTATATTTAAAATATGGTGAAAATGAATTGTTAAATGATTATTCTGTATTTAATGTTCAATATGAAAATACATATATATATTCAAATGGAAAATTTGAAAAAATTAATAAAGACGAATATGATTTAGCTAAATATATTGATATTTCTTTAGAAGAAGCTCTAATAATTAAAGAAAATCATGAAAAATATATGGATAAATATTTTAAAAAGTTTATGATTGAATCAGATAAAGATTTAATTGAGACTTACAATAGAATTTATAATGAAGTGAATAAATAATGATTATTATTCATATTATTAATAAATATATTTTCGTTAACAGTCAAAGATAACCCTAAATATAAGGATTATCTTTTTTTTACTCTCTTTGTTCACAAAAGAGTGAAACCATTTCGCAAAAATACGTAAAATTCGTTCACAAATTAGTTGACAAAAGAGGAATGAAAGAATATAATGAAATATAAGGAGGAGCTATTTATGGTTACTGAATTTGGAAAAATATTAAGAATAATAAGAATAAATAGTGAAGATAGTTTAAGGGGAATGGCAAATAAGCTTGGAATAAGCGCTGCATATTTATCTTCTATTGAAAATGGAAAAAGGCCTATACCTGATTCATTATATGATAATATTTGCCATGCATATTCTTTATCTGATAAAGATAAAAAGAAGCTAAAGGATTCAATTTTAGCTTCTAGTAAAACAATAAAAATAGATTTAACTGAATTAGCTGAAGTGAAAAAACAAATGATTTCCAAAATAATGTCTGATGACATAGATGAAGAGACATTAATAAAATTAAATGAAATTATCAATAAATAGGAGCTTTATATGAAGGAAATGATTATTACACCACAGGAAATAAATAATGATATTATTATTCAATTTAGTGATGATTATATTGTTGAAAAGAATTTAGTAGTAGATGTACCTAATCAATATGAAATGATTGGGTATATTAATGGAAAAGTATCATTTAGAGAAAATGATGGAAGATATATTATTTATAAAATAAATAAGGATTTTTTAAAAAAGAATTTTAAGGTTGCTTTTATAAAAAAGAAAGCCTTACCTGATATCATATGGGGATTTGGAGACATTAATGTAAATAATCAAAGATTAAAGGAATGCTATAGAGTTGGTTCTAATGGAACATTGCAATTCGAAATAATAGATAGAGTAAAATTGGTCGATTCATTTATTTGGGGAAAAAATATTAGTGTTGATATGATAAAATTTAAAATTATTCCAGTGATAAAAAATATTGGAGCTGATGTATTAAGTAAATATTTTGCTAATACTGATGTATCTGTATTTGAAATCAATTCTAAGCTTGAGGATATAAGAATTCAATTATTTAATTCTCTTTCTAATGAATTAATTATAAAGAATATGGGCTTAAAGGTTAAATCATTAGTAGTAAATATTATACATGTTAATGATGATGATTTAGATATAATAAGAAATCATATTAATGGATAGGAGAATGTATATGCTATTTAGAAAAAAGAATTTATTAAATGAAAATATTGAATATCAAGATAATCTAAAAAACAAATTAAATTATATTATTTTTGATATTCAAAATAATAAATATTTAGGAAGCTTATCTAAAGATACTATAGATAAGGTGTTATCAATTGTAATTGAAGCATTATCTAAAATAGAATCATTGGTATTTACTGGTAAAGAGAATATAAAATTAGAATATGAAAATATAGATAAAGCAATAACTGAATTAAAAAATCAATTAAATAATGATTCTAATAATAAAGCTCTATTAAAGGCTAATGATTTATTAGCATTATCCGAAAAATTAAAGCTAATTTCTGATGGAAATTTATCTTGTGATATTGATAATAATAAAAAGGAAGGATTTGGAGTTGAAAAGAAGCGAAAGCTTGTTTATGAGAAGCTTACTGAATTATATAGTATTAAGAATATGATTTTGGAATATTCTAAAAAATTAGAAAATGATATTCAAATTGATGAAAAAGAAAAATCTGAATTAGAGGATATAATGATAGAAGAGGATAATGAAAGAATCTTAAACGAATTAGATAGAAAAATATCTTCTATTGAATCTATTATTGAATCTAAAAATATAAATAGAAGTAATTATTCAGCTTGTTATGAATTATTAAATAATATTTATTCTAGATTAAAATCAATAGTTGAATATGAAAGCAATTTGTCCTTAAATAGTCTTGATAGAGCTAATGCATTATTAAATATTAATGCATTAAAATCAGTATTAGATAGCCCTGATAAAGCTTTATCTATATTAAAAAGAATGAACAATGATTCTTTAAAAATATCTGAAAATATAGAAAAAATAGATCAAAAAACATTTAACAATTTAGATAATCATAATATTAAAGCTACTGATTCTGCTCAAAAAAGAAAAGCAGAATTAATTAGAAAAAAAAGAGAAAGAGAATTATTTAATGATGATTTATCTAAAATGAAAAATATAGAAGTAGTTAAGGAGGATAAATAACATGGCATTTTTTAAGTCAAAGCAGGAAAAGGAAATAGAAGCTCAAATGGAACGAGATGAGCAAATGGAAATATTTAATGAACAAATTAATACTTTAAAGGTTAAAAGAACAGAATATGCTAAGGTTGCTGCTGAAGCTGAAATAAATGGTGATACAGGTACTTATGATGTTGCTTTAAATGCTTTAATAGAATTGAATGATGTTATTTCTAGCTTAACTCAAACAAAAGCTAATTTTGATATAATAAATATTTCTAACTCTATTGCTATTAGTACAGCTACAGCTATGAATGCATTAGATAAAATGGCAAATGGAAAGGTTAATTTACCAAATATTAAGAAAATACAGAGAGCTAATCAAAAGATTGCTAAATATATGAGGAATGTAAAAATATCTCAGAAGGCTATGAGTAGTGCTATGAAAAGATCTAATCCAGCTAATCATGCTAGAAGTGAAGAGGAAATTAATTCTGTTAGACCTATGATTGATTTAGAGCGTAGTAAATTAAGTGGCATTTCAACACCTAGTTCTAAAAGTGTTGGAATTGATTTAACTGATGAAATTAATGCATTAAAGAATAAAACCAATTAATAATTTTAATTTTTAGGAGTTTTATTATGAACTTTATAGATTTGAAGTGTCAGGTATGTGGATATCCTAGGCTTGAAAAAAAGGACTCTTATTATAAATGTGAAGCATGTGGTGCTACTAAAGTATTAGAAGAATCTAATGAACAGGATATTGAATATAATGATGCAATTAAATATTTAATAGATACACCTCCTAGATTTGAAGAGGCTGAATCTAGATTTGATTTGATAATTAAAAAATATCCTAATTGGAGTAGTGGATATTGGGGAAGGTTACTTGCAAAATATGGAATTAAATATGAATATGATAAAGGAAAGTCTACTCCTTCATGCTATATAGAGAGCTATGAGGATATAAGAGAAAGTGATGATTATAAAAAGGCTTTAAAATATGCTCCTGATAATCTTAGAATGAAATATCAAGCTGAAGCAGAAAAAATAGCTAACGTTTCAAAAATATGGAGAGAAAAGGCTTCAAGAATTAATACTGATATATTTATCAGCTTTAAAGGTACAGATGATGAAACAAATAATGATACAATAGATAGAACAAATATGCGTGAATTATATTGGTATTTAACTAATAAAGGATATAAAGTATTTTTTAGTGATGTTACCTTAAATGCTAATGGTATTTATGGAGAAAATTGTGAGCCATTTATTTTTGATGCAATTCTTAAAGCTAAGGTTATGATAGTATATGGGACTAAGCCTGAATATTTTACATCTACTTGGGTTCAAAATGAATGGCGTAGATATAATTTGGCTATTGCAAATGAAAAAAAGAAAGAAGGCTCATTAATTGTTTGCTATGAAGGCTTTGATGCAAGAGAATTACCTATTGCGTTAAAAAAAATTCAAGCAATTAATGCTGATACTAAGCATTTTTATTCTGATATTGAGGATGTAATAAAAAAATTTTTGAATTCTAATAAAGAAGAAAAAATAGAATCTAAAGAAGAAAGCACTGATAATAAAAAGAATAGTATTAATGAAAAAACCTGTCCTAATTGTTATGAAATTAATGATATAAATTATAAATTTTGTAAAAAATGTGGATATGATTTTTTAAATAATAGAAAACAAAATGATTTTAATAATAAAAAAAATATTAAAGATGAAATTCTTACAAAGATAAATCATGAAAAAGAAAAGATTAAAACTAAATATGAAAAATATCAAAAGGATAATAAAAGCTATAATGAATCAAATAGTTCATTCGAAAATAAAAGCTATTCAAATGAAAGAACTAATAATACTTATATTAACAAGCAAACTAAGAAAAATCCAGAATTTGAAAAGCTTAGAAAGTATTATAGAGGAAGAAGTCCTTGGTTGATTTTTATTTTATGCTTATTTTTTGGTGTTTTTGGAATTCATCATTTTGCTAGAGGAGATATAAAAAGAGGCTTTTTATTTTTATTCACTTTTGGTTTATTTGTTTATGGATGGATTATTAGCTTATTTATCCATTTTGCTAAGGCTATAGAATATTATGAATTAAGAAGGAATTTAAAACAATGAATAATCAACCCAAAATAGAAGCGTTTAATAGCTTTTATGCACAAGGAAAAGAATTATATACTAATGGTGATATTAATGGCGCTAGAGAGGCTTTTATAAAGGCTTGTGAGCTAGCTAATGATATTTCTATTAATTCTTCATCATTTGAGGTAAGAAATATCTATTATAAAAATGCAGTAAAGATATTAGCTTTTATAAAAAATGAATGTGTAGTAAAGCCTAAAAAAATTGAAAATGGATCTAGTGATGTTGTTAATGAATTTAAACCATTAGAGAAATCTCTAATTACATTTAAGGATGTTGCTGGATTAGATGATGTTAAAGAGCAAATTAGACTTAAGGTATTAGAACCATTAAAAAATCCTAAACTTGCTTCAATGTATAAAATTACACCAGGAGCTAAAATATTATTATATGGTCCACCTGGTACTGGTAAAACCTTTATTGCAAGAGCGATTGCAGGAGAGGTAGATGCAGCTTTTTATGCAGTTAATTGTCAAGATTTAATTTCTAAATATATGGGAGATTCTAGTAAAAGGCTTGATGATTTATTTAATGAAGCTGAAAAGAATGATAGAGCTATTATATTTTTTGATGAATTTGATTCTGTAGCTAGTAAAAGATCTGATACTAGTGATGGAGTAGATCAAGAAATGAGTAGATTTGTTGCGACATTTTTAACAAAGGTAGATGGATTTAAAAAAAATAAAAATAAAATGCTTTTGTTAATAGCAGCTACTAATAGACCATGGGCTATTGATTCTGCTATGCTTAGAGGTGGTAGATTTGATACTCATATTTATGTATCTATTCCCGATCAAGATGCTAGAGAATTCTTAGTATCAAAGGCATTAGATGGTGTAGTACTGGAAGATGATTTAAATATTAGTGAGATTGCAAAGCGTCTTAAAGGATATGGTGGTGGAGATATAACTGCTATATGTGAAAAGATTAGATTAAATGCTTATTCTAGATCATTAAGTATGGGAGATTATCAAAAGATTAATAATGAGGATTGTAATATAGCTATTAGTTCTTCACATAACATGATTAGTGAAGAGGATATTTTAAAATTTGAAGCGTTTAAAGAGAATGGAAGGATATAGTTTTATGGAATATAAAGCAAAAAAATGTCCTATATGTGGTTCAATTGATATAGTTGAGATTAATAAAGAATATATATATGATAATGTATTCTATAAATATGGATGTAATGCTTGTCTTGAGGTTTTTTCAACAAAAAGGTCTTTTTTAGAAAAAGAAAAGAATAAAAGCTTAAGTAATAATAATATTTTATCACCTAATGAGATTTTTAAGATGAATATTAATAATGTTATTTCTATTAGATGTAAGCATAATGAAATAATTAAGTGTGGTACTGGTATTTTAATTGGTAATGGGTATGTTTTAACTAATAAGCATGTTGTTATTGGAAATAGTAGTAATACTAATGATATTATTGATTTATGTGATACATATATTTGTAATGGCGAAGCTATTTCTTCTTGTGAATTGGAATTTATATATGCTGATAAGGAAAATGATATTGCATTAATGTATTCTGATATGCTAAAGGGACAGATTTCTTTTTCAAATGAAGCTGTAGAAACTGGTGATAGTATTTATGCAATTGGTAATAGTAAGGGACATGGGCTATGTATTGTGAATGGATTAGTAAGTGATAAATCTAGAATTATCAATAAAAAAGAATATATTATGATTTCAGCTCCTACTACTAATGGTAATTCTGGTGGACCTTTACTTGATTCTAAAGGAAAATTAGTAGGAATGATTACTTTAGGAGATGAAGTTGTTCAAACTATGAATTATGCTATACCAGTAAGTGTATTAGTTAGCTTTATTAGAAGAGCAATTGATACTGAAGAATTAAATATTAGGATTTAAATTTTATTAAAGCCTAGCTATTAAAAGCTATATTATATAGTCTAATAGTTAGGCTTTTTATCATTATTTATAAATATATTGTTAGCACACCTTTATTTTAATTTTAAAAAAAGCTATAATTATTTTAAAGGAAGATTGATAAACTGAGTGAGAATAATGAAATAGAAGTAAAAAATGAAGAGAAGAAAGAAAATTAATTTTCTAAATTTTCATAAAGACAAAGGAAACAGTAAGTAATAGTGTTCTTGAAATGAAAATTGAAAATAATTTAAGAATGATAATGGCGATGCAGATATTTATAACGATACATTATTGCCTAATACAGTATATGGTTATTTAGAAGATAATACATTAATTGCATATGGTGAACAGGAATTAAAGAAAAATTCTATTATGGTTTTTATGGAAAAGCCATATTACATTGATTCAGTTACTCCAACTACAGTTAAGGTTTTATTAGATGGATATGAATATAAAAGAAAAGCTTCTAAATATGCATTAGATGAAAATGTTAAAGAAGTAAATGTAATTAAGGCTGATAAGCATTATTATTTAGTAAAGGAATAATTAAATAGTATTAGATATTATTAGATATATTAATTGTTTTGACTAATACCATTTTTTATTCAAAAATTAATATAATAAAAGGTGAACAAATGATAACTTTTGAAGAAATTAAAAATAATAAAGAAATAAATACTTATATTGAAAAAGCTGATTTATCATTAAAGGCTTTAGGATATACTGAACATTCATTTCCACATGTAACAAAGGTTAGTACTGATGCAGCATATATATTAGAAACATTAAATTATGATAAGCATACAGTAGAACTTGTCAAAATAGCTGGATATTTGCATGATATTGGTAATTTAGTCAATAGATGTGATCACTCGCAAAGTGGAGCTATTATGGCATTTAGAATATTAGATCATTTAAATATGGATCCAAGTGATATAAGTGATATTGTTTCAGCAATTGGTAATCATGATGAAGGAAATGGAGTGCCTGTCAATCCTATTGCGGCAGCATTAATTATTGCAGATAAGGCTGATGTTAGAAGAAGTAGAGTAAGGAATCAAAGTGAGTTAAATTTTGATATTCATGATAGAGTGAATTATTCTGTTGAAAAAGCATCATTAAAAATAAATACTGAGCATACTATTATTAAATTAAAACTTGATATTGACACTAAAATAAGTCCTGTTATGGAATATTTTGAAATATTTATGGCTAGAATGGTTTTATGTAGAAAGGCTGCAGAAACATTAGGATTGAAGTTTAAGCTTATTATAAATGAACAATCATTAATGTAAAATACACATAGAATATATAATATATTTATCAATAGAGGCTTTTTATGATATAATACCCCTTTTTGATGTGAACCCCAAATCTTGGACTCGAGGAATCGAGCAGGAAATGGGGGTTTTATTATGGCAAAATTAACAGATGATGATAAGTTAAATATAATAATTAAATATGAAGCTGGTGTTAAAACATCTA
>CAKQBG010000021.1 GCA_934216145.1 uncultured Anaeroplasma sp. | reverse complement strand
TGTTACCCGTGAGTTGTAAAATGAAAGTGGAATTATAAATTTGGTATTCAATCAACTCTTTCGTGTTTAACTTAATGCTATTCTTAAATATTATAAAGTAATAAAAAAATACAGGCTTTTTACACCTGTATCACTTACTATAATATTTAGAATTTTCATTACAGCAGGAGTCATCAATATAAAGCTCTTCATTTTCTAATGATCTAAAATCCTCACACTTTATATCATTATTATAGATTTCATTTTTGATAACTGTACCAGATTTCTTACATGAACGACCAAAAACATATTTACAAAGTAAGCATTGTGAATATTTTTTCATCTAAACTCAACATCCTCAAGATTTATTTTCTTATTTTCATCCTTGAAAAGCTTATCCTTTGAATAACCAAAAGATAAAATCATATGAGGAACTAAATTTTCATCTAAATTAAAAATCTCCTTTTGATTTTTAATTTTATCCTCCTGTGGCCAAGTACCAAAATAACAAGAGCCAATTCCTAAGCTTGCTGCAGCTAACACCATGTTCTCCTCTGCTATAGCACAATCAATTATAGAATATTCTCTAGCATGCTCTAATTCTTTATTTTTATCCATACAAACTAAAATCGCAACTGGAGCATTATATAATGGTATACCAGCTTTTCCATTTGCTATAGACATTTTATGAATTAGTTCTTTATTTTTAACAACAATAAAATGCCATGGCATTTTATTACATGCTGATGGAGAAGAAAGCCCTGCTCGTAATATCTTTTCAATATCACTATCTGAAATTTCTTTATCTAAATATTCTCTTACACTTCTTCTTTTTAAAATTAATTCTAAAGTTTCCATTATATCACCTTTAGAATATTTTATCACATTTACGCATAAAGCTCTATCATTTTTGTAATAAAAATCTCTATTCCTATAGCTATTAAAATAATACCACCGATGAGGTCTGCTTTTGTTGAAAATTTAGTACCAAACTTCTTACCAACAAAAACGCCAATAATACAAAAAATGAAAGTAACTGCCGCAATAATAATTACACATACAAGTGCCATAAACCAATCATATTCTCCAATTGTAAATCCAACTGATAATGCATCAATTGATGTTGCAATGCCTTGAATTAATAAGGCTATAAAGCCTTTTTTCTTCATTTCATCAGTCTCATTACCTGGCTTTAAAAATTCATAAATCATTCCCCCACCAATACAACCTAATAAGGCAAGTGCAATCCATGGAATAAAATATTCAAACATCTTAAAGTTTTCAATAATAGTATGAACACATATCCAACCAATCATAGGCATTAAAGCCTGAAAAAAGCCAAATAACCCAGCCATAAATAACATTTTAGCCTTGGGCATATCATTTTCCTTAAAGCCATTGGCTAAAGATACACTAAATGCATCCATTGTTAAACCTACGCCTAATAAAAAGCTATTTAAAAAGAACGTAAAACTCCACATATTTTCCCCTTTTCCTTGTATGCAAAAGAAAAAGACCTACACTAATCCCCCTTAATGATTAGTGTAAGTCTCGTTTTTTAAAACTGAACCTGGTTTAACCAGTTTGTAGGCCAGTCACTATATTTAGCAAACTACTCCCTTACATACAACTTCTAATCGAATTCTAACATATAACTTTAAGTAAATCAATTAAAATAATTTATAAATGGTTAAGCATCTATAACTTCACATTCCATATATAGTATAGTACCTTCTCTTACCCAAATATGATTCTGACAATAAACATTTGAATTAATTTTTAAATTCATATCAGCTATTTGCTTTTTATATGAAGAAAATAGCAAATTCGGATCCCTATTATCTTTCATATAATAAACATAAGCCTTTTTAATTTTTTCCTTAGGAATTTCTTTAAATTGATTAAATGAGATAAAACTATAGTTTTCCGGATCAATTTCTGTTTCGATATCAGTTTCAACATTTAAAATAATTTTTAAGCCATTTTTTTCAATTACATTAACAGGAATATGTTCATATTTAGGAAGCATATCAACATATACCTTATCAAATTCAATTTTATTAATAGTATCTAATTCTTTAATTTTACAATCAAGCCTCTTAACCTTAGACTTAATCTCACCTATTTCCTCTTCATATATTCTTTTACGACTATTTAATAGCTTTTTCTTAGATTTAATATCATTTGTAGTCATATATATTTTAATTTCATTTAAGGACATACCTAATTCCTTTAAAAGAATAATAGTTTCAAGCTTATCAATTTCATTACCATTATACACTCTATGACCATTATCTAGCCTACTAGGCTTAAGTAAACCAATCTCATCATAATATTGTAATGTTCTAACAGATACTGAATATAGCTCTGCTAGTTCATGTACATTCAATTTCTTATCTTCCACTTTTTACCTCTTCAAGAAAAAAAGAGGGCAATACCCTCTTATTTTTTACTTATCTACTATTTCCTTAGCTGCTGCTAGAGTAGATGCTAAATTTTGCATCTCAGAAGGAATAATAATCTTAGTTGCATTACCTTCTGCTACATGCTGGAATGTCTCATAACTCTTTAAAGTTAAAACCTCTGGAGTTACTTCAGCATTCTTTAATGATTTTAAACCCTCTGCTTCAGCCTCACGAATCAATCTAATACCCTCTGCTTCTGCTGTTTTAACCTTCAAAATTGATTCAGCCTCTGCTTCAGCCTTTAAAATTGTAGTTTGCTTTTCAGCTGTTGCTTTTAAAATTTGAGATTCCTTTTCACCTTCAGCAAGCAAAATTTGACTCTTCTTTTCACCTTCAGCAAGTAAAATCTTCTCACGACGCTCACGTTCAGCTCTCATTTGACGTTCCATCGCATCTCTAATATCTTTTGGAGGTAAAATATTCTTAACCTCAACACGATTAACCTTAATTCCCCAAGGATCAGTAGCCTCATCAAGAATTGAACGCATTTTTGTATTAATAATATCACGGCTTGTTAAAGTTTCATCTAAATCAAGCTCACCAATAATATTACGTAAAGTTGTAGCTGATAGGTTCTCTAATGCTGCAATAGGATTCTCAACACCATATGCATATAGCTTTGGATCAGTAACCTGAAAGAACACAACAGTATCAATTTGCATAGTTACATTATCCTTAGTAATAACTGGCTGTGGATCAAAATCCTTTACCTGTTCTTTCATAGACACAACATAGGCAATTCTATCAACAAATGGACATAAAAAGTTAATACCAACACTCCATGTTGTATGATATCCACCAAAACGCTCAATAATATATTTATTAGTTTGACGAACCACTTTAATTCTTGTAATTAAATATACAGCAACAACTAATAAAACAATACCTAAAATTATAAAAAAAACCATTTTTTATTCCCCCTTTTT
The DNA here is from genome assembly GCA_934216145.1 of uncultured Anaeroplasma sp. GTDB lineage: Bacteria > Bacillota_I > Bacilli_A > Acholeplasmatales > Anaeroplasmataceae > Anaeroplasma. Next base: position 27,188 of record CAKQBG010000021.1, on the reverse strand, counting down.
TATTCTTTTATTTTCTTAACAACTACCTTGTTTCCCTTAAAAGAAACAATTTCAATAAGTGAATTAGCTGATATATTCTCCTCCTCTGATTCCATTAATATAGCAGTATAACCAATGCCATTAAGCTTTATTTCTCCGCCATCATACTTTGTAATTTCATTTTTAGTAATTAATCTTTTACCAATAAATTCATCGGTATTTGTATATCTTTCATTTCTTTGCATAAGTTTTTTAACAAGTGGTCTTGTTGCTAAAAGAGCTGCAAATGAAACTACTGAAAAAACAATAATTTGAACCCAAAATGGAGTAAAGAAAGAAAGAATAAACGAAATAATAGAGCCTAGTGAAAACCAAATTGAAACAAACTCTTGAGTTGAAGCCTCTAAAATTAAAGAAAGAATAAATACTGAGGCCCAAATATAAATCATATAGCTATCCATATTATACCTCCTCACCAACACTAATAATAATAGCGCGCTTCTTTTCATCATATGAAGCCCTATATCTTAAATATTTCCCCTCCGGAATATCTAATGAGAAGCTACTAGTAACATAATTAACTAATGAGCTTGAACAAACTCTTGCATATGTTTTAGCTATTGAAATTGGTAATAATGAGGTTTCAGGAAATTCATTGCTCATGCAATAATCCTTATTCATTAAAAAAATATAAATTTTTTTCCCCTCTTTATCGATACCAACCCTAACTCTATAGGTATCCTTAAAATAGCCTAATAGTCCCTTATTGAAGGTAAAATGTGAATCATAAATAGATACAAAGCCTTTTTGTTCATTAGAATCAAAAAATTCTAGCATAGATATCACCTCTTCAATTCATATTATACACTATATTCATTCCAATTCAAGAAAATTCATAAAGAAATTCATAAAAATTCAAATTATTTCTTAACTAAATAAGTCTTCTCTTCATCAAACTCAATTAAATGTTCTTTATATAATCCACCATAAGCTCTTTTAAAAGCCTTTCGAGATAGCTTTAAAGTATCTAAAACATCATTACTAGATGATTTAGCAGTAAGCTTCATGACTCCATGATGATTATTTAAATAGTTTAAAATTATCTCCTTATCACCATCAATCATATTTTCCTTTTGTTCTATTAAAGAACCATAATATCATCAAGAGCCTTAGTTATCATAACATTAACCTCTTGACCCATATGATAATCTCCTCTAAGTTGAGTATTAGGAACAAAAACATACATTAAATCCTTTGTCGCAATTCCAATACCTTTCTCAGCAATTCTAACAACAAAGCCATCAACATGCTCATATTCTCCATATATAACATTACTCTTGATTGCGACAATATCAAATCTATTTAAAGGCTTTCCTACTAAATAATTATGCTTAATCTTTAATTGAATTAATAACTTATCTCCTACACCAGGCCAATCCTTCTCATTATATGGTAAATAATCATTAGATACTAAAATATCCTTAGGAGTATTAATATTAACAAATACACCCATGCCTGAGAAAACCTCAACAACCTCACAAATTCCATACTTCTCTAATGTACATAATGGATCATTTTCAGTTGCTGTAGGTCTTTTAGCCTTATCAGAATATATAAATACATTTAAAGAATCATTAATATTATGCTCACACTTAGACTCTCTGTAGTGTAATAATACCTCTTCCTTACCATCAGTAAGCATATATCCTAAATCGGATTTTCTAACTACTGTTAATTGATTATATTCACCTAATTTTATCAATTCCTGTCACCATCCTTATAATTTCTATCTGTTTGCTTTAAATACATTTCCTTCTTATCTTCAAAGCTATTTTTCTTAAGCTTTTGACCGGCCTCAAATTTCTTAATTAGAGTCTGTTTTTCTCTATCACTAAGCTTCTTCATCAGTTATATCCTCTAGTTGCTTAATGCCACTACTTTCAAGTTCTTCAATAATTTTAGATAAATTATATTCAGTAGACTGAGTATCCGGTAATCCAGTTTGATAGCTAACCTGAATATATGTTCCTTTCTTTGTATAAAGGTATAGCATACTAGTAAATGAATTCTTTTTTAAAATTTTATATTCAGTAAAAATATCAATAGGATAAGAAACATCATCCTTTGGTTTAAGAGTATGAAAAAACATACTTAATCTTTGAAAATATAAAACACCATTTTTCAAGCTCATAATAAAATCAGAGGATGGTCCTGTATATAATTTACCATTAGCTGATGATAAAATCACAAAGCATGGCTTTAATCCCTTTAGTGTATGCTCATTACGCATATCCATTAATATTTGATATTTATCCATCGTTACACCTCACAAAAAATCATCTACAACAATTATATCATATAATTAACAATTTTATTTTTTTTTTAATTTTTTTTAATTTTTTTAAAAATACGTTTGACAAACGCTTTCATAGGTGGTAACATATAGATGTAAAGAAAAATACTTTTCAAATAATCTCTCCCAATTAGAAAAGGGCATCTAGAAATAGATGCTCTTTTCGTTTATATAAAAACCTTATTTATACCTGCCGCGACAATTTCAGACAAAATATCCATTGCTTGATCAATATCATTAGGGGTAATAAAATAAGAATCTTCAATATCTACTATTGTTTGCAAATCACAAACTGTAGGAATTCCAATTGCAATGACCTCACATCCTAATGTTTCCTTTGATAATTCCTTCCTATTATTATATATACCACTTCCAGGATTAATACTACTACCAAATTGAATAGACCTACAAATTCTTTCAAGCCTATTACATGCTAAAGCATCAATAACAATAACTAAATCAGGCTTAAAATCATCTACAATAGCTTTAATAATATCACTAGATTCCATTCCTGTTTGTCCCATAACTCCAGGACTAATAGCTGAAACTAGATATCTCCTCTCATTTTCTAAATGTCTATTAACCTCAATTTGCTTTAAAGCTCTAGGTCCTAAGCAATCTGGAGTTATTGAAGGATTACCTAATCCAACAACTAATATAGATTCAATCCTTTTCATTTTATTTATCATATCAATAATAATAGAGCTTATTAATTTAATAATTACCTTATCCTTCTCAAAATAATTTAAATTATCAATTGAATAATATTCTCCTTCTCTTTTATTAATTTTTTTAGAGGTGTTTTTATCAACAATACATTTCCTTAATCTCATACCACTTATTATTCTATCTACAGGATATTTCCCTTCACTATCTAAATCCTCAATAGCTAAATCTGTTCTATTTGACATATAATCACCAAATATATTTTGTATAATTTTATAACAAATAATACAAAAAAAAATTTTTTTCTTGATTTGATAATTTTAAAATGCTATAATATGTCGTGCATATGAAATAGCGGAGGTGAAAATATGGCAAATATTAAACAACAAATTAAACGTGTTCGTACAAATGAGAAAGCAAGATTAACAAATGTAGCATTTAAATCATCTTTAAAAACTGCAATGAAGAATGTATACGCTACTGTTGAAGCAAAGGATGCTGAAAAGGCAACTGCAGCTTTAAATTTAGCTTATAAGAAATTAGACAAGGCTTTAGCTAAGGGAATCGTTCATAAGAACTACGTTGCAAGACATAAGTCAGAGCTTGCTACTGCAGTAAATACTTTAAAGTAATACCCTATATATCTTATATAACAAAAAAGCACCTAATGGTGCTTTTTTTGTTTTATCTAAGGAAATATAATTCTAAACCTAGAGATTGTTCTATCCTACCAGATTTAATATCATATTCAAGCTTATTTAATAAGCTTAAATTATCCTTTATCTTCTGCATTGTAGTATTCTTAGCATTTTTAATCATATAATAGGCTCTACCAGGAGAAACATTAAATAGTTCTGCTAGATCATTTTGTTGATATTTAGCTCTAACTAAAATATAAACATTATAAAGCTCCTGAAACTTTGTAATTAATAATGATACTAAATAAGAGGCTTGAATATTCATTAACTTTAAATCATTATAATATTTAAAAATAATAGCTTTATCATTCTTTAGAACTGCCTCAACCAATTGATAAACATTATTTTCAATTGGTTCAGAAACCATAAGTCTAATATCACTATCAATAATTTTCTTCTCATTTAATTTATAAGACTCTAATATATCTATATATTGTCCTAATAGCTCAAATGAATCTACATAGCTACATAATAACGCTACTGCTTGACTTTCAATCTCATAGCCATCGTCATTAAATCTTTTTAATACATATTCAGGCATTGGCATATTCTTAATTCTAAGATCAATACTAGTACAATATTTTTTTATTTTATTAGCATTTGTATTTTTAGAATCAATACTTTTATATGTTATAAAAACAATTATATTATTAGAATTAACATCATTCATAGCCTTTAATAACTCAGCTAGTGCGTTTTCACTAATATTCATAACCTCTTCAAATGATTTAACTATTAAAAACTTAGGTAAATCAAATAAAGAAATAGTAGATAAATCATCTATTATAGAATAAATACCATCATCAGCTAAATCATAGCTATTAATATCCATTTCCATATTAAATTGTTTTTGTAATTCCTCTATTTTTTGATTACATAATAAGGTATCATCAGATGAAATAATATAATTATACAAGATATCACCACCAAGGGTATTATACCATTGTTTATATTTATTATCTACTTGATAAATCATCTAAAGATGAAAAGATATATCCCTTTTCCTTTAAATCAATAATAATATCCTTTAAATCTAAGGTATTATCCTTAGATACAGAATGCATTAATATTATCGCACCATTATGAATCTTTTTCATTACATTATTATAGCTATAATGATTACCATAATATTTATCCTTATACCAATCAACATACGCTAATGACCAAAATATTGAGCTATACCCATTATCAGCTAATAGCTTTTGACTCTTTTCAGTATATTCTCCCTTTGGTGGTCTTATATATTTTGACATTGTAAGACCTGTTTTTTCTTTATATAAATCCTCAAGCTTTTTAATATCATTTAATATTTCTTCATTACTAGATACATTAAAGCTCTTATGAGAATAGGTATGATTACCTACAATATGTCCATCAGTAATCATTCTTTTCACTATATCATAGCTACTATTTAAATAATGTCCCGTAATGAAAAAGCATGCTTTAGTATCAGTTTCCTTTAATACATCTAATATTTTTAAAGTATAACCATTTTCATAACCACAATCAAAGGTTAAATAAATTCTTTTATCATCACTACCTATTGTATAACCATTATTTTCTTCAATAGTTTTTATACTAACATTAGGTCTTTCTCCAGTTTTATTTTTTCCAACTCCATATTCATTAGCTGAAATAATTAATACTGGAAATGATAATAAAGCTAAAATAAATATTATTATTTTTTTCATATAATCACCATATTTATTTTCTCTAAATATGATAATTACATTCTTCTATTTTTTTCCAATTATAATATATTCCTAAATATAGACCTATTATATTTATATATAAAAAGAATATAAAGCTTATTATTAATGAGAATACTCCATAAATTTCTTTAAAGCTAAAATAATTTAAAAATATAATAAAGAATAATGAGAATGAAAAGGAAAATAAAAAGCTAATTATTATTCCTCTATAGAGAATTTTAATATTTATATTCCTAAGGGCAAAGCCCTGAAGAATATATTGAAATAAAAAATATAATAATACATAGATTAATAATACCGATAATAGGTTTATTATTCTTAATAGAATAAATATTAATAACATTATAATAAAAATAATAGGTAATACTAATGAAAATAATATAGAGCTTATTCTTTTATTATTAATATACTTAGTATTAGTAATTATTTCAGTTCCTTTTAAATAGGATTTAAATAATGTAGAGGTAGAATATACACTAGTTATAAAAAGTATAATAGAAAATGTATAATTCTTATTATAGCTAATTAAAGAATCAATAATATTTTTTAAATTCTCATCAGGAATATTTATAGATAATTTATTAATAAATATAGAAATAATACTAATTAATAAGAAAACTGTAGAGCCTCCATTAATAATTAAATAAAATGATACTGATGAAGCTGAAAAGGTAATATTAGAAATATTAGTAAATATTTTTTTAATTCTCATTTTATTCACCAATATTAGTATGTATTATTTTTATTTAAAAAAACAAAAAAGGGAGGACATTCCTCCCGAATTTAGAATCTACCAGTTTCAACTGCTAAATTCTTCATATAGCTATTTAATTCATTTGAATAATCAGATTCTTTAGAAATATAAGTCCAGTTTCCACTAGCAGTAGATGGAATATTCATTCTTCCATCAGCATCACTTAATCCTAAATAATCCTGTAGAGGAATAATACAATATTTAGCTTCATTCTTCATACAGTATTCAATAATCTTTAATGATGGTCTATCTGTAAATTTAATATCACAAATCTTATCAACCATAGTTTTACCCTTCTTATCAAGCTGATGATAGAAAGATTCTAATAATTGATTATCATGAGTTCCTGAATAAAATAAATTATTTTCAGGATATTTTTTATAAATAGGGGCTTTTTTAGTATAATCTCCTAATTCAAATTGAAAAATATTCATTCCTGGATAATTACATTGCTTCAAAAGCTTATGAACATCTGGAGTTAAAAAACCTAAATTCTCAGCTACAATCTTTGCATTAGGTAAAACCTTCTCAATAGCCTTAAATAGATTATAGCCTGGTCCTTCTACCCAACAACCATTTTTAGCTGTAGTATCACCAAATGGAATTGAATAATATCCAGCAAAGCCTCTAAAATGATCTATTCTTAATATATCAAAAATTTTTAAAGAATGCTTAACTCTCTTTACCCACCAAGAATAGTTATCCTCCTTCATTTTATCATAATTATAAAGAGGATTACCCCACAATTGACCATCTTCACTAAACGCATCAGGTGGACAACCAGCAACTCTTGTTGGAGTTAGAGAATTATCTAATTGGAACATTGATGGATTAGCCCAAACATCACTTGAGTCATATGCACAATATATTGGCATATCACCCATAATTTCAATACCATTTTTATTAGCGTATTTCTTTAGCTTCATCCATTGTTTATAAAATAAGAATTGATAAAATTTCCATTCACTTATTCTATCCTTATATTGATTAGATAACCATTCTAATGATTCTTGTCTTCGATATTTAAAATCATCATACCAGGTATTCCAGCTTCTATTCTCCTGTTCTTCCTTTAATACCATAAACATTGCATAATCATGTAGCCAATCATTTTCTTCTAAAACAAATGATTGGAATTCATCATATATAAGGTTAACATTTAAATAGGCCTTATGAAGTATATGATATCTTTCATTAAATAAAGCTGCATAATCTATTTTTTTAGTCTCATGTTCAACAGGTAAGTCTTCTTTCTTTAGTAAGCCTTCATTAACAAGCTCATCTAAATCAATAAAATAAGGATTAAAGGCAAAAGCTGATAATGATTGATATGGTGAATCACCATATGATGTAGGTCCAATAGGTAGAATTTGCCATATTTTTTGACCAGCATCACTTAAAAAATCAATAAATTTATAGGCTTGCTTTCCAAGTGAACCAATTCCATACTTAGATGGTAGGCTTGAGATATGTAGTAATACTCCTGCTTCTTTCATTTATTTTCCTCCTCTATCTCTTTTATTATTTTTTTATCCTCTTCTGTTAAAGGATATTTTTTCAATAAATCGGGTCTTCTATTAATAGTTTTTCTTAAACTTTCTTTTTTTCTATAATAAGCAATATCTTTATGATTTCCATTTAATAAAACCTCAGGTACTTTCATTCCATCATATTCAATTGGTCTAGTATATTGAGGATATTCTAATAATCCTGTTGAAAAGGAATCATCCTCATGACTCTCTTCTTTAATCGCATCATTTAATAGTCTTATAACGCTATCACAAACAACCATTGCTGGTAATTCTCCACCGGTTAATACGTAATCTCCAATTGATATTTCATCATCAACATAGCTTCTTATTCTCTCATCAAAGCCCTCATAATGTCCACAAATAAATACTAATTCATCATGAGAACTTAATTCATTGGCTATTTTTTGAGAATATGGTCTACCTTGAGGTGTCATCATAATTTTATAGCTATTTTCATTACTATTGGCCTTAATAGCTCTATCAATAATATCTACCTTTAAAACCATTCCAGCTCCACCACCACAAGGGGTATCATCAACATGTTTATGCTTTAAATGAGAATATTCTCTTATATCGATAGTATCAATAGAAACAATTCCCTTTTCAATAGCTCTTTTTATAATTGATTCGCTTTTGAATTCTTGAAACATATTTGGAAATAATGTTAATATTTTAATTTTCAAAATAATCCCTCAATTTCATTAATATAAATTTTATCATCTATATTATTAATAAATTCATTTATAAATGGAATTAAACAATTCTTATCATTATATTTAACTACTAAATATCTAGCATGAGGCATTTCTCTAATCTCAATAACTATTCCTCTAGATTCATTATTTTGGTTAACAACCTCTTTACCAATTAAATCACTATAATAATATTCATCATCATTAAGTTCTTCTCTATCAACTTCACTAACATAAATATCATCACTATGATATTTTTCAACTAAATTTATATCTAATAAATCCTTAAATGAAATTAAATAGCCGTCCTTAAAGTTTACAGCCTTATTAACAACAACCTCGATATAGCTTCCCTGGTGAAGAATAAAAAGATGACTACCAGGATAAAATCTATCAAAATCAGTTAAAGGCTTAACCTTTAAATCTCCCTTAATGCCATGAGTGGTCATAATATGTCCACATTTATAATATTTCATTAAAAACACATCCTAACTATAAAATATTTTATCATATTTTTTTTATATAAAAAAGACTTTTTCATTTTTTTGACAAAAGAAAAGACCAGAATAAATCTGGTCAGTTTGATTATCGACGTTCCTTAATACGAGCAGCCTTTGCAGATAGAGTACGGATGTAGTGTAACTTAGCACGACGAACCTTACCTTTTCTTACTACTTCAATATGATCGATAGATGGTGTATGAACAGGGAAAGTACGCTCAACACCGATTCCGTAAGAAATCTTTCTAACAGTGAAAGTCTCAGAAATTCCAGCACCTTGACGTTTAATAACTAAACCTTCAAATACTTGGATACGATGAGTATCACCTTCAACGATCTTTACGAAAACCTTTACAGAATCACCAGGACGGAAGTCTGGACGCTCTTGTAAATACTCAGCAGTAATTTCATTAATTAATGCTTGACCCTTTGAATTTGCCATAATGTATCTCCTATTTAACAAAACTCATAGCCATAAATCCCATGTTGCTAGCGGAGTAATGTGCTTTGCTGAATAATTCAGCCATTACATCTTAACACATAATAATTTCAAATGCAAGCAATTTTTTATTTTTAATTGATTTAAAAGCTTCTAGCTAATAACAAAAATTGTTTTTAATAAATTATTTATTAGCTTAATGATAAAATATTTACATTATTAAAATTAATATTTTCAGCATAGCTAATATCAATATCCTTATTAGCCTTTATATTAATATTATTAAAGCTTAAATCATGAATAGGCTTTTCCTTTAAGCCGTTAATCTTTATAGCTGTATCACAGCTAGAAACATTAATATTCTCCATAATAATATTCTTAAATTCAGGAATATCCTCACTATCAAGCTTTTCTTCCTTATTTTCATGCTCATCCTCAATATTAACTAATACATAGCCCATAGTAAAGATAATTGCTTCATTAATAATATTATTCATTTGAATATTTTTAATAGTAATATCCTCAACAACTCCACCACGTCCCATTGCAGACTTGAAGCGAACACCAATATCAGTACCAGCAAAAATACAATTTTCTACTAAAACATTAGATATACCTCTACTCATTTCACTTCCTACAACAAAGCCTCCATGAGCGTCAAATACCTTACAATCATGAATCCATACATTTTTAGTTGGTGCCTTTATTTTACGAGCTTCCTTATTTTTTCCACTCTTTAAACAAATTCCATCATCACCAACTTCAAAAATAGTACCAGCAATTTCACAATTTGTACAAGATTCTAAATCAATTCCATCACCATTTTGAGCTGAAAATTTATTTTTAATTTTAGCATTTCTCATTGTAAAGTTATTACAATATAAAGGATGTACATTCCAAGCTGGAGAATTTTGTAATGTAATATCCTCAATTAACACTCTTTCACAATTCTTAAATGATACAAAAACAGGTCTATAAACATCATAGTTTTCACTCGCAAGCTCTAACGCATTAGGAAGTGAATAATCAGGTTCTCCTTTTAATACTCCCTCATAATAGCTCTTTGTAGGGCACCAAATGCCGCCTTCCTTTGTATCTATAACATATGGGCTCTTCTTTAAGCATCTATCCCATTCCTTAGATGTAAGCTTAAACTTCTTAATACCACGCCATAAATGTCCATTGCCATCCATAATCCCATTTCCTGTTAAAGCAATATCATGACAATTATTCGCACTTATTGGAGATAAAGCACGAATTCTTCTTTGACCCTCATAGTCAGTAAATTGTAAAGGATATTCCTCCTTTGATTTAGTGAATAAAACATAGGCATTATCATCTAAATGTAGATTAACATTACTCTTAAGCTCAATTGGACCTGTCAAATAAAAGCCATTAGGAATTATAACAATTCCTCCACCATTATTACTACAAGTATCAATTGCCTCTTGAATAGCCTTTTTGTTATTAAATTCAATATCAGATTTAGCACCAAAATCTAAAATATTATAGTTCTTATCCTTAAAGCTAGGTAATTCAACAATTATTTTTTCCATATAAATCCTCCGTACGAAAATATTATAAATTAAAAGTCATAAACAAACAAGAAAAAAAGCTACCAAAATGATAGCTTCAATTTCTATTTAGTTGTACTACCAAAGCCACCATTACGTACTATAGTAGTATCATCATCTATTGTAATACCATATTCAACAAAAATACCCTGCATAAAGCCTGTACCCTTTTGAATAGTAACTACCTTATTTTCATTAGAGTCATTTGTTATTTTCGCAAATATATGACCCTCATTATCAGAATAATAATAATCACTATCAATAATTCCAACAGTATTATTTAGCTGAAGTCTATATTTAAAGCCAAGACCACTTCTAGGATATAGCTTTAAAACATAATTATCCTCCATTTTAACTCTAATACCAGTAGGAATTTTAATTGTTTCTCCTGGATTTAATGTAATATCAAATGGAGCATAAAAGTCATATCCAGCTGATCCTTTAGTAGCTCTTTTAGGTAGCTTTAAGGAATCATATATAGCATGTGCTTCTTCTTTATAGTTATCATCAAGACCTGATTCAAATTGTTCAAATGAAACTAATTCAAATTTAGCAATTCTTTTAAAATTATCCATCAATAGACCCATCCTTATATAGAACTATTCTTCCTTCTCTTTTAGTAGCCTTAATATCAATTACCCTTTGATTAGAACTACCAACCCAATGTAGCTTTGGATCATATTTATCCATTTCAAATCTACCATCACAAATTACATCTAGCATAGAAATAAATGGTAGGCTTGAGATTTGTTCATAGGTATAGCCTGTATAAAGCCATTTTGTTTTATTAGGAAATTTAGCATTTATTTCAGCAATTAATTCACCAATATCATTAACATTAATTGGATGAAGTGGATCTCCACCACTAAATGTTATTCCTGCAACATAATCCTTACGAAGCTCATTAAATATTTCTTCCTTAGCTGCCTCATCAAAGGGAATACCTCCCATTGGATCATGTGTAATTGGATTTTGACAGCCTGGACAATGATGTCCACAGCCCGCAACCCAAAGGACAACACGTAATCCGCTACCATTTAACATATCATCCTTTGTTATATTATGATAACGCATTACATACTCTTCCTTTCTGCAATTTCAGCCATTTTAGCGTCATTTAAACGTGTATCGCCATTTACTCTTGAATATGATAAATAGCCATTCATTCTTTCAATCTTAGTTAAATTTTTACTGCCACACTTTGGACATACATCCATAGCTAATTCTTGATGTCCACAATCCTCACAATAAGCAAGTGATAGATTTACACCCTCATAGAAGCCCAAATCCATTGCACGACGAATTAAGCATCTAATCGCGTCAATATTGTAGTCAATTGGATATTTAACATATTGAATCTTTCCACCATTTGCGTAATCCCAAAATCTCTTTTCTTTATCTTGCTTTTCAATTGGAGAAATATCCTCTGTAACATGACAATGGAATGAATTAGAAACATATGGTCTATCAGAAACATTCTCTACAATACCGTATTTTTTTCTAAATTGAGTTATTTGTAAACCACATAAATTCTCAGCAGGAGTACCATACATAGCGTATAGATGGCCATCTTCTTCCTTGAACTTATTAATCTTCTCATTAATATATTTAATGACCTCTAAAGCAAATTCTCCATCCTCCGCAATACTTTTACCATTATAAAGCTCCTGTAATTCATTCAAAGCTGTAAAGCCAAATGAAGCTGTAGCACTCTTTAGTAAAGGCTTAATCTTTTCATTAGGTTGTAAATGTCCACCATAAAAGCCACCTTGACAATAAGCAAGAGGATTTGTAGAAGCACGCATCTCACCTAAATAATCATATGTACGACAATGAAGCTTACGAATTAACTCTAAATAATAATCTAATACCTCATAAAAATCCTTAGATTCTTTACGTGCCTTAGCTAATATCATAGGTAAATGTAATGATACAGCACCAATATTAAATCTACCAACAAATACAGGCTTGTCATCATCATCTGCTTGATGGCTTCCACCTCTTTCAAACCAAGGAGATAGGAAGGCACGACAGCCCATTGGGGAAATAATCGCACCATATTTTTTATAAACACTCGCAACATATCCCTCACCAGTTAAGCTTAACCAATCTGGATACATTGTCTTTGAAGAGCATAATAATCCCTCTTCAAATAAGTCCTCATTAATACAGCCAGGACCATGTAAATCCTTATCATATAGGAAAACAATTTTAGGGAATAAAACTGGTCTCTTTCTACCAGGCTTACCTTGTCCACCACGTCTAACCTTTAAGCACTCCATAGTGCACATCTTCGCAAATCTAGATGTACCAGTACCTAGTGTTACAGTAATAAACGGATAATCTCCACGGCTTGAGCCTACTGTATTAAACTTATATTCAAGTCCTTGCCAGCCTTGCTTAAATTCAGTTCTAACATCCTCTAAAGCCTGTTCATTAGCTTTAGCTCTAGTTAAACCTAATCCTACATATTTATGATAATATCTTTGGAATGACTTTTCAGCAAACTCATCAAGTATTAAATCAATTGATGGAACAGTAAATCCACCATATTGCTGAGCAGCAGTAGATAAAACAATATCACCAATAACATCAAAGGCAACATCAAGACTCTTTGGCTCATTATACCAAATATTACCCATCTCAAAGCCACCTTTTAATACTGATTGAACGTCAAAAAGACAGCAATTCATTGTATCTCTACGAGCAGACATATCGTGAACATAGATATATCCATCATTAATAGCCTGTAGTTCTTCAACATTTAAGAAAAATTTCTTATATAATTCTTTATTTAATTGATTATAGATCAAGCTTCTTTTTGTAGATACTAAAGCACTATCTGTATTAGAATTTTCCTTATCACCAATATACATAATAGATTGACTCTTTGTATATACCTCATCAAGCATATGGACGAAGTCCTGCTTATAGTTTCTATAATCACGATAACTTTTTGCGACAGTTGGGAAATGTGTCTCAAGTGATCCCTCAACAAAGTTATGCATTTGCTCAATAGATACATTAGTCAAATTCTTTTCATTAATACTATTAAGAACAGTATCAACAATACTATTTAAATCATCTTCAGTAAAGTCAATTAATACTCTACTAGCAGATTTAGTAACTGCTCTTCTGATCTTTTCAGGATTGAATAATTCCAATGTTCCATCCTTTTTAACAATATAAATATTTCCCATAAAAGTACACCTCTTTATAATGAATGTAAAAATATTCTATCATTTATTATATTATCAATCAATTATAATATACAATATTAATATTTTATAATATTTTACTTTTGTTTCATAAATTTCATTTATAATTTAAATGTTATTTTGTTATTGTTTTTATACAATGTTTTACTAGAAAATACATATTTTATAAATTGTATATAAAATATAAACATTTTAAAATTTTAACTATTTTTTTATAAATTAAATTTATAATTAAGAATAAACAATTTATGTTACAAATAAAAAAGCCTCCCGATTAAGGGGAAGCATTTCGTATTAGTATTACTTATTTAGCTTAGCTAAAAGTTCATCCTTCATCTTTTCATATCCTGGCTTACCAAGTAATGCAAACATATTCTTCTTATATGATTCAACACCTGGTTGATTGAATGGATTAACTCCTAGAGTATAAGCAGATACACCACAGGCTAATTCAAAGAAGTAAACCATATATCCATATGTATAGGCAGAAATATTAGGAATAGTAACTCTCATATTAGGAACTCCACCATCAACATGAGCTAGCATTGTTCCACTCATTGCCATCTTATTTACATAATCCATAGATTTACCAGCTAAGAAATTAAGACCATCTAAATTGTCCTTATCTGATTTAATAATAATATCCTCTTCAGGATTTTCAACATTAATAACAGTTTCAAATAATGTTCTCTCACCATCCTGAATCATTTGTCCTAATGAATGTAGGTCAGTTGAGAAGGAAGCAGATGTAATCCAAATACCCTTTCCATCCTTACCCTCTGATTCACCATATAATTGCTTCCACCATTCACTAAAGTAATTTAACTTTGGTTCATAGTTAACAAGCATTTCAATCTTCTTACCATTTCTATAAAGAACATTTCTAACTAATGCATACTTTAATGCATCATTCTTTTCAACATCCTCTTCCTTATAGTAATTATAGCTATCTAATGCACCTTGCATCATTTGGTCAATATCAACACCACTTGCGGCAATAGGTAATAAACCAACTGCAGTTAAAACTGAGAATCTACCACCAACATCATCAGGAACTACAAATTCCTCATATCCTTCAGCATCAGCTAAAGTCTTTAATGCTCCACGAGCCTTATCAGTTGTAGCATAAATTCTATTCTTTGCTTCTTCTTTACCATATTTTTCCTCTAGAGCTTCCTTAAAAATTCTAAAAGCAATTGCTGGTTCTGTTGTAGTACCTGACTTAGAAATTACATTTATACTATAATCCTTATCCTTTAAATAATCTAATAATTGATGAGTATATGTTGAAGAAATATGATTACCAACAAATATTACCTCAACACCATCCTGATTAAAATATCTCTTTAGCATTTCAATAGCTGAACGAGCACCTAAGTAAGATCCTCCAATTCCAATAGCTAATAATACCTTAGATTGTTCTTGAATTCTCTTTGCAGCCTTCTTAATTCTTTCAAATTCATTCTTATCATAAGAAACAGGTAAATCTAACCAGCCTAAGAAATCATTTCCAGCTCCTTTTTTTGAACGAAGAAGCTTATGAGCCTCTACTACTTCTTTTTTTACATTTTCATAATCCTCAGGTGTATAAAATGCCTTTGTCTTAGAAATGTCTAAAATTAATTTGTTTGACATATTAAATCCTCCTCTAATTTACCTAAATTATACCACAATCATCATAAAAATAAAAGAAAAAAACTATGCTAGGACTATAATAGCAATATAGCACCAGCATAGTTTATTAAATACAAATCATGAAACCAATAATAGAGACAATTCCAGCTACTAAAAAGCCACCTAAAACCTCTTTACCCTTATGACCAAGAAGCTCCTTTAAATGACCATTATCACCATAGCCAAGCATTCTTCGCTCCTCTTCGGAATAAGAAGCAACAAGATTATTTAAAATCTTAGCATGCTTTGAAGCTTCAAATCTAACACCTCTAGCATCTGTAATAGTAATCATACAGAAAGCAAAAGCAACCGCAAATGACCAATCTAATTCTCCATAATCATGAATTTGAAACATCGCAAGAGTGATACATAAAGATGCTGTAAAAGCTGTATGAGATGATGGAAAGCCTCCAGTTGAGGATAGCATATGCCAATTTGGCTTTTTATCTCTTATACTATAAATAATGAATTTCATTATTTGGGCTAATAGCATTGCAATAGTACAAATATACAAGCATTGCATAGCCCTACATGAAAAAATATTAGCTAATGCATTATCTTGATTTGTTTCTGTTAAAAACATAGTACACACTCCTTTATTGTTCAATTACATTTCTTACTTCAATTACTTCAGGAACATATTCAACCAATAGTGCTTCAATTCCATCCTTTAAAGTAGAATCTAATGCACCACAATCCATACATGCTCCAAGCATTTTAATATAAACTATTCCATCCTCATATTTAATAAATTCTAAATCTCCACCCTCTGAATTTAAATAAGGGCGAACTTTATCTAAAATTCTATTTATTTCTGCAATTATTTCATCATTATCCTTTTCCATAAAAACCTCTATACTTTATTTGAATTTGAAGATTTATTCTTATTATTCTTCTTATGTTTATTATTATTGTTACTATTATTGTTATTATTATTCCTGTTATTATTTTGTCTCATATCATTTCTATTCTTCTTAATCTTAGAAGGATCAAAATCCGGACTAGCAGATACATAAGAAGCTGTTTCAACATGCTGAGTACTTTCTTCCTTTTTAGGATTAGAGCTTTCCTTAGCATCCTGTTTAATTATTTCTTCCAAATCCTTAGGTAATATTCCCTGTGGAATTTTATTTATTTTAGTTGAATCAATATGAATTCTTGCCTTTACCTTTGGAGTAGACTTTAAAATAAGGGATTCCTTATCAAAGCTTTCCTTAATAATAGGTGTAATTAAAGGTTTTTCCTCTATAGGCTTTTTATTCTTTTCAGCGTTCTCTAGATTTTCATATTCTGCGTCACTTTTAACTCTTTTAATGATGTAATATGGACACCCAAATGAACATGAGGTTTCTAAATACCCTCTAACATTTCCTATATAGCTATCACTTTTAGGATTGTTTTCAAATCCCTTTAAGCGTAATATACCAGAAGAAATATCTCCAACTAAATAAGGATATCTATCAAAGCATTCCTCTATATACTTACTTACAAACATTTCTAAATCAAAGGCATCCCTATAATTCTCTTGTAGCTGAAACATACCTTTAATACATTTAAACAACATCTAAAATCACCTAATACCATTATACAACATTTTTTACCATAAATAAAGAAAATCTATTTAGTTAAGTTATCTTTTATTATGTAGTGGTATAAACAATCTATACCTTTTACTATATCATTATAACAATCAATAAAGTTTCTTGTATACCAAGGATCTAAAACATCCCTTTTCAAATCAGTATAATCTAGTAGTTTAGTTATTTTATGCTTATTATCATTTTTAAATATTCTTTTTAAATTATAAATATTATTATCATCCATACAAACTATATAATCATAATAATCATAATCACTTTCCTTAACTCTACTAGCTCTATGCTTACTAGAATCAATATTAAGACTATCTAATATTCTTTTAACTGGTGGATAAATAGGATTACCTAATTCTTCAGCTGATGTAGCCTTAGAGGCTATTTCAAAGCTAGAATCCATATTTTTCTTAGAAACATAATCCTTAAATAAATATTCAGCCATGGGACTTCTACATATATTGCCGTGGCAAATAAATAATATTTTTATCAAAATGTAATTCCTCCTAAAATACCGTATTCTGCCTTGATTTGCTTCGATTTGCCACCCATTTTTTCGGGTGTATTTCCGTTTATTCTATCACAGAAATGCTGAAATGGGGCAAAATAGTGCAAGTTGGAGCAAGCTGTAGTAGTCAAACAGTAGTAAAACCAAGGCTGTGTTACTACCGTTCTTCCGTAACATCTAAACGGAAGTTTTATCATTTTACAACAGCTTATTTTGTCAATGAATGGATAGCTTTTACAATCGTTAAGCCAAAATCTACAAAGAAATTCTTTTGTTCTTCACTATAGGATTTCCTTTCTGCAATTGCCTCAACCGTTGAATGTCTGAAACAATGCATCTTTTTTCTATAACTCGTAACGATGTCGTTTGAAATATACTCAAAACACACAGTCTGATAATCTGGAGTTATAAACTTCCCATTTACCTTCAACATATTTTCTATCAGATTAGCTATCTCTGCGAGTTTTTCATCTGTGCTCATGTTATTAAAAGAGGCCTGTCTATTTGAAATCTGGATAAACTTTTGATTGATTGAATCGTCAACCTCAATGTTAGTTGATTTCTGATCAAACGTAAGGCTTGCGATAAAGTTTCTTCTCGTTGCATATCTTACTGTACCATTATCATCGCCTCCTTGTGCAATTATCTTATTTCTTATTTCAGTATAGGTAAACACCGTAGGGTCAACAGGTGGTCTTGCTAATATACGAGGGAATTCTTTGATCTCAAATCCAATTTTGTACAGGTAGTAAGAAATCAAATAGAACCAACATTTCTTTTCATTATCAAAGTTTACATCGGGCTGACATAATTCTCGATATTTTGTAATTGCTTCTTCTGCATCATAAATTACAAACTCATAATCTTCAACTTCCTCAGCCCCAGTAAAGATGTTATATACCATATTTACATTTTCAATTGACTTACGAAAGCGAGAATGATACTCTGCGTCAGTAATATTCTGAAAATAGAATTCTTTTAAATCCATACACCCTCCATAGTAATCGATTGTTATATTCTTTCAAATTAGTTTGTACCTTCAAAAAGGTAAAACTACACAATTATCATTTTATCATATCCGTCAACAATTCTCCACAGAAAAAACGCCCTGCCCACCTTCACGGTCAGCAGAGCGTCTTTTATTTTCCTCCATATCACACCACCCAAAACATCTTTTGAGTAGTCGTTTTTTCTCCAGTTGCCTTTTCCAGTTCTCGCTTGGCTGCGTTTAATTCTTCCATACGGATCATCTCGTCTTTGGCATCCTCCAGTCCCAGATGCGTATATGTGTTCATGGTCACACCGATGTCCGAATGCCCCATGAGGTACTGGAGTGTTTTCGGATTCATCCCGGCTTTCACTGTATTTTGTTTTTGGTTTCCGGCGCATTTCCTTATCCAGTGTGGTCAGCACCACTTCGGTACAATCGCAAATATCGCAGTCATTGACCTCATCTCCGGTATAGACTGCAAAACGATTGGTGATACCGCCGATATAAAGTTCCAGGTCATCCGGGGACCTCATATAGAAGTCCCTTGCAAGACGGAGCCTTCCTTTTTCATCGATATAGGTCGGTAGCCGTGAAAGGTCACAGATACCATAGATATGGATGCCATTGCCGCTGATTGATTTCTCAGCATAAGAGTTGTACCGCCGGAGCAGCATCTGCACGAGTGGATGATCGATATTCCGTTTGTCAATGTCGAGAAAGAAACACCCCCTCCGGAATCACAAACCCGACACCTGCATATCCATGTTCCCCTTATATAAAGTGATGCTCAACAGAAGAGTCTGATTTAAGCGAGTATGGACATGCAAAGGTTGATGAAGGATTACCACAAATTAATCTATCATATGCGATTAATCACAATAGTGGATTACCATTATTCTATGAATTATATCCTGGTTCTATAACTGATATGTCAGAAACAAAAATAATGATTGATAAGGCTAAAAATTATGGTTATAGTGAAAATAATATAACTTTTATATTAGATCGAGGTATGTTTTCTAAAAATAATTTAGATTATTTAGAATCAAAAGGATTTAAATATATTATTATGGCTAAAATTAGTATTGATATTATTAATAATTCAATTATAGCTAATATGAGTAAAATTAAGAATCAATACTCATGCTATATAGCTAATCATAATATATATGGTATGACATTAGAAAGAGATATTTTCAAAGATAAAAAGGTAAAATATTTACATATATATTATGATGATGAAAAAGCAGCAATCGAAAGAAATGTTATTTCTCAAAACTTGGCTTTTTATGAAGAATCATTAAAAAAAGTCTTATGTGAAAAGAAAAAAATATCAGAATTAAAACCATATAAAAAATATTTTATTTTTGAAGAAGATACTGAAGGATATATAAAAAGCTATAAACCAAATAATTTAGTAATACAGAAAGAAATAGAGATGTGTGGCTTTTTTGCAGTTGTTACAAAAGAAAAACTAGATGCTTCATATGTAATAGATGAATATAGAAAAAGGGATATTGTAGAGAAAACTTTTAGGGATATAAAATCATATATTGGGTTAAATAGATTTAGAGTACATAGTGATATTAGTATAAAAACAAAGACTTTTTTAACATTTATATCCTCAATAATAAAAGCTAACTTAAAAAATAAGTTAGCAGATTATCTACATGATAACAGTAGTGAAACATTAATAACAATAATTAAAGAAATTGAAAAAATTCAAGTTACAAAAATAAATGGTGTATATGTGAAAAAATATGCATTGACATCAAAGCAAAGAAAAATACTACAAGCTTTAAATATCAATGAAGATAAAATTGATGGCTATATAAAAATGCTTAATGAAGCAAATATTTAGTTTTAGTTATATAAATGATGAAAAGTTTAGGTTAAATAATTGTCACAAACAAATGAAAAAAACTAAAAATTTTTTATTTTATCTTTTTCTACATAGATACTAATTTTTAATATTCACGAATCATCATTCTTTGACAATTTAACTATTAATTCGAATATTAGCTTATAAATTATTCTATCCAATTTATTTATATGTAAAATAATATATTAATGAAAATTAATCTTAAAACTATAAATTATAAAAAAAGTAACCAATATGCTCAATTGTGATAAGAAATTTCTTATATCTCAATGAGCATTTTTTTGATTACTTTTTTCGATTAAGTACTAGAACTAAAAAAATAAGGAACATCATTATTTATTATTTCATAAGCTAAAGGTATTTTAGTTACACTACATGTATTAATAACCTTTAAAGGTAATGTTAATCTTAAATCTATTGCGATTTCTATAAAGAATTCAACTATTGTAGTATTAATACCACTAGAAACATTTTTATAGCTAATATCAACCCTTTGATTACCAATTACCTCCATTGATATTGGTATATTTAATTCTAAATCAAATAATGTCTTTAAGCCAAAGAAATATCCTAAAGGAATTGCTACTGTATCAATTGAATCATTTTCATTTATTTTTTCAACACTATAATCAGTATAAATACTAACTTGATTTCTAATGTAATTAAGTTTATAGGTATCTAAATACATTCTAGTAAGCTTATTATCCTTATATTCAGCAATAAACATATTAGAATCCTCTAAATTACCAATAACATCCTTATTTATAGAATCCATCATTATCTTTTCAGCATAATTTAAAGCTTCTATTTCAGCATGAGCTACAACATCCTCTGAATAATACCCTATTATAAAACGAACTAGGAATCCTAACAAAAGGATTCCTACTATTACTACAAGCTTATTCACATGAAAGAATTTTAAAGGCATCCTTCACACATATCCCTGGTTTAATTCCCTTTTCCTTTAATGCATCTGTTACCTCTACTATTGTCGCATCATAAAGCTCTAATAATGAATGAACTCCTACTGCTCTAATAGCTAAAACTCCACGAGATGCCATTATAGGGGTATTATAAACATCAACGTTTAATGCACCACACATCGCGAACGCTCCGTAGCCTGATAATATATAAAATGTTGTGTTATCTAAAAAAACCTCTAGTGTATCTAACACAATATTATTATCGGTTAAGCTTCCTTCATTTATTTTCATTATATCACCAAAATATTTTATGCATTTTTTTTAAAAAATATGTCAAACACATTAAATCTATTCAAGTAATATTTTTGAATATAAATAGGATAAATATAGATTAGATTTTCCAAATATAAATATAATTCGCGATTTTTCTTTAAAAAAATAACTATAAATTTTCAACTAAACAAACACATTCACAAGCTAAAGCTTCTCCTCTACCAATAAATCCCATTTTCTCATAGGTAGTAGCCTTTACACTAACTAATGAAATATCTATTTCTAAAATATCCGCAATTGATTTTCTCATTTTTTCTCTAATAGGAGATATTTTAATATTTTGAGAATAAATAGTTAAATCTAAATTATTTAAATGATATCCTAGCTTCTTAACTCTTTCATAGCATTCTTTTAAAATAATTTTAGAATCCATTCCCAAGGTTTTATCACTATTATCAGGATAAAAAGTACCTAAATCCCCTAAAGCTAAACTTCCTAATAAGCTTTCAGCAACAGCGTGTAAAACGACATCGGCATCACTATGACCTAAAAGTCCTAAATCTGACTCAACCTCAAGTCCACCTAAAAAAAGCTTTCTATCTCTTACAAGCTTATGAGTATCCCATGCATGTCCAATTCTAATCATTGTTTTCCTCCTCTATTAAAGCCTTAGCTAATAAATAATCTATTCTAGTAGTTATCTTAAAATCCTCTTGATTAGCCTCAATTAATTTTATTTTATAATCAGGATAAAATTTCTCAATTAAGGAAATATCATCAGTAAATTTAATATTATCCTCTAAGCCTCTTTTATATGCTTCAAGCATTATTTCTCTTCTAGCACATTGGGGAGTAGAGGCTGCAATAAGCTTATCTCTTTTTAGGGTATTTAATCCCTTATCAGTTATTTCCTTAATAGTATCCTTAACTGGCATATAAGTTAATATTGCTGAATCATTAGTTATATTAGAAATAATATTATTAATACAATCCTTAGATATTAACGCTCTAGCAGAATCATGAATTAATACATAATCTCCAGCAGCCTTTAATAATCCATTATAAACACTATCTCCTCTTTCCTTACCACCAAAGGTATATTTAACATTTTTAGGTAAATAAGGGACAATTCTATCCTGATCAACAGGAGAAATAACACAAATAACCTCAAAGCCAAAACTTAGAAATGTATCTAATGAATATCTATATAATGGCTTATTATTAATTTCCATTAATATTTTATTTTCCTTATAATTCATTCTTGAGCCTTTTCCAGCCATTAATAAAATAACGCTTATCATATAATTACCCCACTATAATATTATCTAATACAATATCAAATTCATTCATTTCACAATCAATATTAATATCATTTCTATAACATATTCCTATTTTTAATCCCTTGTATCCATTCAAATATCTATCATAATAGCCTTTACCATAACCAATTCTTTTTTTATCCTTAGTTATTCCAACACAAGGAATTAAAAAACAATCAATATTATCCCTATCAATTATTTCTCCAGTTGGTTCAAATATATTAAATGGTCCTTTAACTAAATTATCAGTATATTCAGAAAATAATATATTCTCTTTAGTAATTGGTAAATAAAATTTTTTATTAGGAAATATTTTTCTTAATTCCGTAATATCAATTTCATTATTAATTGGAAAATAGATTCCTATATTATTACAGGAATCTATTATTTTAGAATCTATTATTTCTTTTATGACATTAATTCTACTATTAGACTCATTATAGTCTTTTCTTCGCTTTAAAATTGTACGCCTTATAGTTTTCTTATCCATTAGCGAATCTCTCGATAATAAGCGAAATTTGCGGTATATTTAGGAGACATAGCAGTAGTCATTGCGTTTTTAGCTAAAGTAATAAGCTCTTTACGGTTTGGAGTATCATTACTATAGGCAATTCCCATATATACATTCGCATCTATTTTTCCACCTGGATATTCTAATGCGGGGTGAAGGAATCTATTTTCATCCTTAAAACGATTCTTAAGTGCTTCCATTTTATTATTGCTTGTTATAAATGCTACAAACTCTAAGCCAGTAACACGGTAAATTAAGTCATCAATAACAAAGTTTTGTTTAAAATAATTAATATATTGACTCATTAGGTTATTTCCAACTGCTCTACCATAGGTTTCATTTATTTCAGGAATAGAATCTAATCTAATATAAACAATTTGGAATATTTTATCAATAGAAATAAGCTCAGTAAACTTTCTTTGCATTTCTGATTCAGAAGAGATAATATCAAGCATTGTTCTTGAGGTTTCAAAGCTTTGATCATCTATAACAGTAATAACACCGCATAGCTCAATTGAGGTATTAGATATTATTTTATTTCCTCTTTCCTTTAAATAGGTATAGGCTCCTCCATTATTAAAGCGGTAGGTGATTTGGTATTCATTTTGAACTGAGGAAATAGTACTTTGATATAAGACAAAATCATCAGGATGGATATTTTTATAAAAATCTCCGGCATCCATACTGTTACCAGTTAAATTTAATTTTTTTACTAATATATCATTAAACCAAATACTCTTGTTAGATAAATCATTAAAGAATATTCCATCAGAGGTTTTATTTAATAAAGTAATAAATCTATTTCTAATTAGATCAAGCTCTCCCTCTAATTCTTCATTTTGTTTTTCAACTCCAGCTAAAGCTTCTAGGTTCTTTTTATCACCAATAAGAATTCTACCTTTATATTTATCATTTCTAAATATAGTAGTTTCTATAAAGGTTAAAACAAATTCTAAACCATTATTTTTTTCTAGATTAAGCTCAATTACAGGGTGCTTATCCTTTTCAGCCTTATTGTAATAATGGGTATAATATTTCAAAATATCCTTTACATTGCAGCTTTCTCCATTAAAGCCTGTAATCATATAGGCTTTATCTATAGCCTCGAAGCAATTTTTACCAATAACATCACTCTTTTCAATGTTTAGAGTTTCTAATAAAGAACCAGATATTTCTCTAATTCTATCCTTTTTATCTAAAACTAAATAATTTTTAGTTTCATTGAGGGTATAAATTAGCTTATCCTGAAAACTTTCATTAGTAAGTGAATAATCAATGGTAGTAAATAAAAGAATAATACTAACAATGTCTAAAAATAAGAAAATCCATTTTAAATATTCAGAAATATAGGTTGTAAGAAGCTGAATATAGAAGACTAATATCATTCCACAGGAAAAAATCAATAAAAAGTTAAAAATAAGCTTAGTCTTTAAAAAGCGGTGCTTTGTAAAGCATTGAATAATTATTGCGACTAAAGAAATAGTAGATAATAATAAGGGAATTAGTGGCCCTTCCTCAAAATATTCAATAAAGGTTTGTATTATCATTTGAAAATCACACCTCTATAATATATTAATACTAATGCTATAACGATAGCTATAGAAATAGCTAATACTAAAAATTGATTGATTTCACTTTTAGTTGATGTAGTAATAGCTTGTCTTTTTAATAAAACATTAAAGGGAGCAGTAATAATTTCAACAATATTAAAAATAGTCTTTTTAGATGATCTAAAGTTTTTTGTTGTTTTTGAAGAACTATTGTTTTTCATTTAATTACCTCCTAATTCTTTCCTAATCCTAAATCTAGATATTCAAGAAGATCATTAGAGCTATTCATAAGCTTCATAATACCACTAATAGCTACATGTACAGCTCCTGTTTCTTCGGATACGATAATTGTGATTGAGTCTGTGAACTCAGATAAACCAATTCCAGCTCTATGACGAGAACCCATTGTTTTATCAAGATCATATTTTTGAGTTAGATTATAATAAGCGGCCGCACAAAGAATCTTGTTACCACGAATAATGACTCCACCATCATGAAGCGGAGAATCCTTTATGAATATTTGTTCAAGTAATTCCTTTGAAACATCACTGTTAAGAGTTATCGCTCTTTCTGAATATTGTTCAAGAGAAATATGCTGTTCAATAGTAATTAAGGCACCAACCTTACTAGCTGACATGCTAAATACTGCATCAGCAATTGCTTCCTTAGTAGTTTGAGTAGTTGAGTAAAGCTTTTCCTTTTTATCATTATCTCTATCCTTTTGGAATTCCATAATCATTCTTATATCAGGAACTAGTATCGCAACAACTATAACAATATATGATGTTAAAGCTGTAGTATAAAGAGTTTGTGATATAACAAAGCCAAAGGTATCAGAAATAATTTTTATTGCGAGCATTATTATGCCAATTATAATAAGGTGTAAAGCTTTTTTAAATCTTAGAGCTAAAAATACAATTAATGATATTATGAATAAAGCGAAAAATGCATCTATAATGATACCAACATATTGATATGTTTGTAAAAACTCTTTAATATTTTCTATAAAAGTCATAAAATCACACTCCAAAAATTTTTTCAATAACATTATACACTAAAAAGCCTTAAAATAAAAACACTTTTAAGGCTTCTTTTAAATTAATAGTAATACATTTAAATAGAAATAAATAATTTAAATATTTATAAAAAAATAAAAACATTGAACTGAATCAATGTTTTTTACATAGAAAGGTAGGTTTGAAAATAAAAATGGTGCCTCAGGGCGGGATTGAACCGCCGACACCAGGATTTTCAGTCCTGTGCTCTACCAACTGAGCTACCGAGGCATTCATTTATTAAAATAATGGCGGTTCGGACGGGACTTGAACCCGCGATCTCCAGTGTGACAGACTAGCATGTTAACCACTACACCACCGAACCGTTTGGTTGCGGGAGAAGGATTTGAACCAACGACCTCCGGGTTATGAGCCCGACGAGCTACCAGACTGCTCTATCCCGCGATATATGGCGGAGAAAGAGGGATTCGAACCCCCGCGGGACTTGCATCCCCTATCGGTTTTCAAGACCGAACCCTTCAGCCACTTGGGTATTTCTCCGTGACAATAAAATAAATATAACTGGTGGACCCGACAGGACTCGAACCTGTGACAAACCGGTTATGAGCCGGTGGCTCTAACCAACTGAGCTACGGGTCCAAAATTATGGTGGCTCCGGAGGGATTCGAACCCACGACCTAACGGGTATGAACCGTTCGCTCTAGCCAACTGAGCTACAGAGCCAAAGATAACTTCCTTAAAAGATTCACCTAAAAAATAAATGGTGGAGCTAAGCGGGATCGAACCGCTGACCTCCTGCGTGCAAAACAGGCGCTCTCCCAGCTGAGCTATA